>JAJYOS010000107.1 GCA_021796055.1 Bacteroidota bacterium | reverse complement strand
CTATAGTCCTGGCGATATCGGTCGTAGCTGCAATCTATCCCCTCTGGCGCGTCTCACGCCTGGAGCCGCTGAAAGGTATAAGGTACACCTAAAATGAAATTCGAAATTCTAAGCTCTAAATACTAAAACTGATCATGTTAGCTCGGATTGCCTGGCGCAACATACTTCGAAACAAAAGAAGATCGCTCATCCTTATCATGTCCATCGTGGTAGGAGTTGTCGCGCTCGTGCTGACGGAAGGTTTCGCGGTCGGAATGCTTCAACAAATGCTGACAAACCAGATTGGAACGGATGCGGGCTATATTCAAATACACAAAAGAGGGTATCAATCGGATCCGACTCTTGAAAATTCAATGACCGATCCCGGACCCGTGCACGAGGTTCTGGAGAAAGTGGGCGGAGTACTTAACTACTCCGAACGCCTGCGAGTCTACGGACTCATTAGCAGCGCGTACAACTCTTACGGCGTTTCTATCGTCGGGATTGTGCCGAACGAGGAAAGTAGGATCACCACGATTTCAAGGTATATCACAAAAGGGACTTATCTCTCCGGCAAACCAGGACAGATACTCATCGGTGCATCGATGGCGGAGAAGCTTAGAGTCGGGCTTGGCGACAAAGTCGTAATCATGGCTTCGCAAAGAGACGGAAGCATCGGTTCGGAAGCGTGCCGGATCGAAGGGATATTCGAGACGCTCAATTCGGGATTCGATCAATCTCATGTCTACATCCCTATTCAGACAGCCAGACAAATGCTCAACGCCGGCGGGCTTGTGTCGGAGTTCGTCATAAATCCCAAAGATCCGCATGAAATGAATGAGGTAGTGTCACAGATCCGTCGCAGCATTGAAGCCCTCCCGGGTGCGTCGAACCGGTACGAAGTCCTTACATACGAGCAAATGCTGCCGCTCCTCGTCGCACAACTGGAGTTGTACAAGCAGGCTCTTTATCTCATAGCGGTCCTCATCGCCTTTGCGCTGATATTCGGTATAATCGACACAATGCTGATGTCCGTCATGGAAAGGACGCAGGAGTTCGGAATTTCGATGGCCGTCGGCATGTCGCACGGCAAAATATTCAAAATGGTTATGACGGAGGCTCTGTTCCTCGCCATAATAGGGACGGCAACTGGACTCGCGGCATCTTACATAATCACTTCACAACTTTCTCATTCGGGCTGGGATCTCTCCACGTTCTCCGCGAGCCTGAAGTCACTTGGTATTGGGAGCGTCATTTATCCGGTGGTCCAAACATCTTCTGTTATCCAGACCGTGCTCATCATCCCGATCGCAACTCTCCTCGGCGCAGTCTACCCCGCTTTGAAGGCGGTCAGGCTTCAGCCCGTCGAGGCAATAAGAGCAAGCTGAGAAATATGGGAACGATGGAATTATGGAATTGTGGATTGATGGATTATTGTCTGAATGGCCCTTCAGGGATTGTTAGTTCACTGGCCTTTGGAGAGGTTCGGAGAAACGAAAGGAGATCACTCAAGCAGATGCGTAAATTTCTTAATCCAGTAATTCCGGTCACTTTCAGGTAATACGATGCTGCTGATCCGGCTTGCGTGGAGGAGTCTATGGCGAAACTGGCGGAGGACGCTCATAGCGATGTCTGCCGTAATTTTCGCGATAACATTGTCCATCATACAACGAGGTATTCAGTACGGTACATATTCTGAGACCATAAGGACGGCGGTTCGCCTTTCGACAGGTTATTTGCAGATTCAGAGAGAGGGTTATAACAAAAGTCCAACGCTTCAGAAAAGCTTCCTCGAAACAGCCGCGATCCGGAAAGCGCTGGAAAGCTCACCCTACATAGACGGGAGTTCTCCGAGGATACAGTCGGACGCGCTTCTGAGCTTTCACGACCAATCACTCGGTGTCCTGATAATGGGAATACGGCCTAACACCGAGAGTGGTGTTACCGATTTTAGTAAGAAGATAAGAAAAGGCCGTTTTCTCTCGCCGGATTCAGCCATAGGCGCGGAACCTGTCGCGGAGATAGTCGTCGGCGACAAGCTTTTGAAAAACCTCGGGGCTCAAGTCGGCGACTCTGTAGTCGTCCTTGCACAGGGTTTTGACGGGATACTCGGTAACATGTTCGCGAGGATCGTAGGAACCTTCGCAACCGGGTCGAACCAGTTCGATCGAATGGGAGTCTTCATGAACATCAATGAGCTCCAGAATTTTCTCAATATGGACGACAGAATAAACGCAATAGCAGTCTCGGTCAGGGACCCGAATGAGTTGAACTCGGTCGTACTCGGCCTGAATCGTGTTCTCAAACCCGAAGGGCTTGTCGCTCTTCCCTGGCAGGAGATGCTACCACAGCTTAAGCAGATGATAGAACTTGACGATTCGAGCGGCGTGCTCTACATAGTAATACTTCTCTTTGTGGTAGGATTCGGTATTCTGAACACGGTTCTCATGTCAATTACGGAACGCTTCAGGGAATACGGCGTCATGCTTGCGCTTGGCATGTCTGAGAACAAACTCGTCGCGGCTATCGCACTTGAGATCTTTTTCATGCTGGTCATCGGGTTCATTGCAGGCAACGGAATTGGAATAGCGGTCAATTCGTACCTGGTAAGCCATCCGATTGTCCTTGGCGGCAGCCTGGCGCAGCTCTACCAGGAATATGGGTTTGCGCCCACGCTTAAGTCTTCGCTGTCCTTCAAAGTATTTCTCGATTCGAGCCTGACAATCCTTGGCATCTCCATCGTATCGGCGGTATATCCACTTTGGAAGGTGCTGAGGCTGGAACCGCTGAAAGGCATCAGGTACACCTGAGATGAACTTCTATATTCTAAAATCTAAATCTTCAACTACTTTATGTTAAGTCTCATCGCCTGGCGCAACATACTTCGAAACAAACGCAGATCGTTTATCCTGATCCTGTCGATAATGGTAGGTGTGATTGCGTTGGTCCTGACGGATGCCTTCTCGATAGGGATGATGCAGCAGATGCTGACGAACCAAATCGGGACCGACGCGGGATACATTCAGATCCATTCAAAAGGGTATCACGACGATCCTACCCTGAAAAATTCGATTGAGAACACCGCGCCTGTCCGCGCCGCCCTTTCTCACGACAGCACCACTGTCAGCTTCTCGGAGCGATTAAGAGTATTCGGCCTCATAAGCAGCGCTTCCAATTCGTCCGGTGTGTCAATAGTGGGAATAGTCCCTCGCGAGGAAGAGCGCATTACGACTGTTCACAAGTATATAGTCAAAGGGACCTACTTGACCGACAAGCCTAACGACATCATCATCAGCACTGCGACAGCGGAGAAACTAAAGGTGGGAATCGGTGACAAGGTCGTCATCATGGCTTCACGAATCGGAGGGAGCGTAGGGGCGGAGGCGTGTCGCGTGGTCGGATTGTTTGAGACTTTCGATTCGGGCTTCGATCAGACCCATGTGTATATTCCACTCGAGACTGCGCGGAAGATGCTCGGCGCGGCAGGAAGGGTCTCCGAATTTGTCGTCAATCCCATCGACCCGAAGCAAACAGATTCAATCTCGCGGCAGCTGAGGTCGCGGCTTCCGTCCGACATGGAAGTGCTGACATATAAACAGATGCTTCCACTCCTTGTTATGCAGATACAGTTATATGATCAAATGATATACATATTCTACGCGATCATAGCCATTGCCCTGATATTCGGAATAATAAATACAATGCTAATGGCAGTCATGGAGCGGACACATGAATTTGGCGTTGACATGGCAATTGGAATGTCGAACAAGCGCATCGTGACGATGATTTTAGCAGAGGCCTTCTACCTGGGAGCCGTCGGCACCGTTGTGGGACTCGCGATTTCCCTCGCGATAAATATTCCGCTGTCGCATAGCGGCTGGAACCTTGCCGCCTTTTCTCAAAGTCTGAAATCTGTCGGCATCGGCACTAAAATCTACCCTGTCGTCGGCGCTTCTACTGTCTTGAATGCGGCGATAATAATACCTATTGCCACGGTGATCGGCGCCATTTATCCGGCCATGAGAGCAATAAAGCTTCAACCGGTGGAAGCGATAAGAGCCAGCTGAAGGGAAAGGGGATTATGGAAAGTTGGAATAATGGAATAAAACTTTTAGCCGGCTGAATAAGGAACTAAGAAGTTTAATGTAATAAAGTGTATTTGGAGCGGCATGAGAAACCGATGGTCTATCATCCAGCAGAAATAGGCAGACCGGCTTGAGGAAATTAGAAAGTCACGGAGAACACAAATTATGAATACAAATGCATCTGAAATTGTTCGGGTCGACAACGTACGGAAAGTTTACAGCGACAACGGCGTGCCGGTGGACGCACTTCGAGGAATTAACATGACGGTTCTGCCCGGCGATTTCTCTGTCATCGCGGGACCATCGGGCTCCGGGAAAACAACATTGCTTAATCTTATCGGCACGCTCGACAAGCCGACCGAAGGAGCGGTATACATCGATGGAGAAGACGTAGCTTCAAAAACACGCCGGCAGCTTGCCGACATCCGCCTCAGAAAGATAGGTTTTGTTTTTCAAGCATATAATCTCAATCCGGTCCTCAGCGCGCTTGAGAATGTCGAGTTTACCATGATGCTCAGAGGAATAGACGCCGCGGAGAGAAAACGGAAGTCCCTTGCCCTTCTTGAAGAGCTTGGCATCGGCGAGCTGGCAAATAAACGTCCCAATGAAATGAGCGGCGGGCAGCAGCAACGTGTGGCCATCGCACGCGCGATATCAAACGATCCGAGACTTGTCCTGGCCGATGAGCCGACCGCAAACCTCGATTCAGATACAGCGGTAAAGCTTCTCGAACTGATGGAGAAGCTCAACCATGAAGACAGAATAACCTTCGTCTTTTCATCGCATGATCCTCAAGTTATCGGGCGAGCACATAGGCTGTTAATACTCAAGGACGGCCAGATCGTCGACGACAAGGTTAACGTCTGAACGATCGATGGACGTAGGAACCATGGGGAACGATAGCATGCGCAGATTGAAGCTCGCGCGCCAACCGGTGTTGAGCCTAATCGTGGCCACTCTATTTCTGGTTCTCCCAAGCATTCCGGCATTCGGGCAAACATCGCTTCTCCCGGGGACCGAGCTCAACTTCCAGGGATACGTTATGGAGATGCCGGTATATGAGAATATACACCCTACGCTGGCTGAATTGACCGGTGTATCCCCTTCAGAATTTTCCGACCTGATAAGATTGCGGCTCCGACCGACGCTTCACATCGGCGACAATACGAAGATAGGCCTGGCCTACGAAGTTGACGGGCTTTATTATTCTCAGAATGTCTCGTTCGGACTTGCCTCGACAACTCCGCTTCGACAGGTCATCGGTTTACGCTGGCAGCCAGTTGACGTGAAACATGCGACGGTATCAGATTACATCGACCGGCTCTATATAGATCAGGAATTTTCTTTCGGAACTCTCGTCATAGGCAGGCAGAGAATAAGCTGGGGAACCGGAAGGGTGTGGAACCCAACGGATATATTCAACCCGATCAACCCTGCCGACTTCGGAAAAATCGAGAAGGACGGCGCCGACGCCATATCAATGAAGTTCTTTCTCGGCCAGTTGACTGACCTCCAGATTGTTTATAACTCTGAGTACCATTTTAAATCATCTAACTACGCGGCCAGGTTTAGGACGAATATATTAGGTTATGATTTCGCGGTGCTCGGGGGATCGCTTGACAGAGAGCCGATCGCGGGAGGAGACTTCGCGGGGAATGTCTGGACCGCCGGGATACGAGGAGAAGCGCTGGTCTCGCGCGATCCGGCTAAGTCAGGTGGGTATTATGTGAGGTGGATACTCGGTATGGATTATCAATTCACAGACAGGCTTTACGGGCTGTTCGAATATTATCACAACGGCCAGGGAACGCTCGACAGGTCGAAATACGATTTTGCAGGCGTGCTGGAAGGGCGGATACTAAATGTCGCCAAGGATTATCTCGCGCTGAGCGGCTCATATCAGGCGACTTCTCTTATCACAGTGACGTTGGCATCGATCTCCAACTTCAGCGACGGAAGCGGTTACCTCGCTGGGACGATCAACTATTCTGCCAGCGACAATGCGTCGATCGCGTTGGGATCCCTATACACTTTCGGCAGGACACTCACTGAATACTGGTACTACCCCCAGGCATACTACCTGAAGCTGGAGACATACTTCTGAAAAGAGCTACTGGTATCGCCGCGTCAGATCCGCATGCGCCAGACACTCCCGTTACTGAGCTGCACGTATAAATAACCATTCGCTTCGTCGAAAGCGGATAACGACGCGCTCGGTAGGTTCCCAGTGATGTTCTTCCAGCTAACGCCGTAATTGGTGGTCGTGAATACGCCATTATCGTCTACCAATACGACGTTCGAATCGACGGCAGCCACGCCAACTCCCGACTGACCGCTTCCGGGTACTCCGTTGCTGATGTATATCCAGCTCACGCCATTATTTTCTGAAAGAAATAACTGCGACCCTACCGCTCCGGCGTAGACATTTGATCCAACGGCAGCAAGCGAAGTAACGTACGGAGCGCCCGAGTAATAAGGGCTCATGTTGACGAGGCCGCTGTCGTTCGCGATCCAGCTTTCGCCGTTGTTCGATGAAAGATACATACCGGACTGCGTACCGGCGATGATGTTTGGCCCTGACGTGACAAGGCTGAAGACTGTCGTGCCGTAGCTAATGCCCTGATTTGCCGCCGTCCATGTGGTGCCGTTGTCTGTAGATTTAAAAATTCCATTGGAAGATGTCCCTGCGAATATGACCGAGTCGACAGCCTTGATGCAGTAGACGTTTTGATAGACTCCGCTGAAGGCAGTTGCGAGCCCCGAATCGCATTCGGTCCATGTCGCACCACCATCGGTTGATTTCATGATACCGGTCTGGTTGTTATAGTCACCTATGAAAAGATTGCCATTCACGGCTGCGACTGTATAATCGCCCGATGCAAGGCTCGAGTCCGTCACGACCCAGTTACTACCGTTATCTGTCGAACGAAAGACTCCATAGTTTCCCGCAGCGTAAAGATCGGATCCGCTTGCGACGATGTTGTAAAATCCCGTCAGACCGTTAACCTGCGTCCAACTCGCTGAACCGGATGGAGGACCGACTATGCTACTCTGTTTGGTACAGCCGGCGAAGATTAGAGCAGAAGCGATTGCGGACAATGCGATGATACGTCTATTCATACAATTTCCTGACAACATTAATGAAAATTCTACGATGGCAGAAGGACTGCGATAGTGTGAGAGTTCTGACGATTCGAGGAATATGAAGTGAAAAAAGCCGGCAATACAAATCTGTCAGCAACACTGCCCGCATCTGCTTTACTTCAGAAATTATCCTAGCTTCTGTTAAATTCCAATCCAATCTGAAGAGGATGACGCAAGGTCGCCCCGAGATATGAGCCTATTGAGTAGGAATCGATCAACACACGGAGTTAATAAGGCAGGAGGTCGCAGTACCAGAAACCTGTGTCGAATGGGTCCGGAGAACTTCCACCGCCGCCGGATTCAGAACGAGGTTTCGAATATTTTCTGTAGACAATTTCGCCCTTCTTAAGACGGATCGGCTCCTTGAATATGGGTCCGTCATACACGAACGAGTGGTACTCCCCATTTTCACCGCACGGATCCACCCCTGGGGGAAGATCGGCTATGAATGAACGGTCGATCAGTCTCCCCACGAAGCTCCTATCCAAACGCCTTTCGTCGACGCAGACCGTGATCGCCTTGAAACCGAGGTCGATAAATTCTTCTACAAGAGTTGTTGTGGGGCTTTTCCATAACGGGAAAAGACAATTCATTCCGATCGCGGATAATTTTTCTTCCCGGTATTTCCGGAGATCATCGAGAAAAATGTCCCCGAACACTGCGGTCCTGATCCCCTCTTCGGTTAACTTCAGGAGCTGTTCCATCATGACTTCCTCGTAGGTAAGCATGTCCGGCATTTCAGGGAGCTTGACCTGCACCAATGGTATACCAATGAGTTCCGCTTGTCGTTCAAGAAGCTCGGTTCTCACCCCATGCATTGAGACCCTGCCAACACTTTCGTTAACTGTCGTGAGCAGGCGAGCGATTTGCGGCGCGCCATCGAGAATTATCTTGTGGAGCGCGAGGGCGGAATCTTTTCCGCCGCTCCAGTTGAATACGGCATCGGAACCGCTCACTTTGATCCCCTGCCCGGCACGTCATCTATTCGGATCGCGATACTCTACGACTCTCCTGCATTATTTAAGCGAGGAATCAGAAGCTGTTTTCTTCGACCGCTGCCTCTTGTGTAAGATAGCTGTGGACGGCAGCAGCGCATTTCCTTCCTTCAGCGATCGCCCAAACGACGAGCGACTGCCCACGCCTCATGTCACCGCAGGCGAAAACCTTCCTGAGTGTTGTGGCGTGCGCGTTCTCTGAGTCGCCGAACTCGGCCTTGACGTTTCCACGTTTGTCGAGTTCAAGACCGGACTCTTTGAGCTCGTTGAGCATCCCTTCGTGGGTCGGATGTACAAACCCAGCGGCGATCAGCACCAGGTCCGCCTTCAGTTCAAACTCAGTCCCGGGGATATCTACAAACTTCCCGTTCTCAAGTTTGACTTGGATACATTCAAGCGCGGTGACTTCACCCTTCTCGTTCCCTTTGAACGACCTGGTATTTATGCTCCACATTCTCTCTACACCTTCCTCATGGCTCGACGACGTTCGAAGTACCATCGGCCAATATGGCCACGGTGTGCTTTCGGGCCGCTGTTCCGGCGGCTTCGGAAGGACCTCTAGCTGCGTCACCGAATTGGCTCCCTGCCTGTTCGAGGTCCCGAGGCAGTCAGAGCCCGTATCGCCGCCGCCGATGATAACGACGTCCTTCCCTTTCGCGGTGGTCTGCCGTTTTACCGTGTCTCCGGCGTTCACTTTGTTCTGCTGCGGGAGGAATTCCATGGCGAAATGTATTCCTTTTAGTTCTCTTCCCGGAATTCCGATATCCCTCGGCTTCTCTGAGCCGCCCGCCAGAATGACAGCGTCGTAATCCTCGACTAGCTTCATCGCCGGAATATCTACTCCGACATTGACGCCGGTTCTGAACTCTACTCCCTCGATCGTCATTTGCTCGAGTCGCCGGTCGATGACGGATTTCTCAAGCTTGAAGTCGGGAATGCCGTACCTGAGGAGGCCGCCTATCCTGTCGTTCTTCTCGAAGACCGTCACGATGTGACCAGCCCTGCAGAGCTGCTGGGCGGCGGCGAGTCCGGCAGGACCCGAGCCTACAACGGCGACACGTTTTCCACTCATGACATATGGCATGCGCGGCTTCACCCAGCCTTCTTCCCAGCCTTTGTCGATGATGGTACGCTCGATTCCCTTGATGCTGACCGGCTCCTCGTGGATGCCTAACGTGCACGCCGTCTCGCACGGCGCCGGGCAGAGTCTTCCGGTGAACTCAGGGAAGTTGTTCGTCGAGAGGAGATTTCCCAACGCCTCGCGCCAGTGTCCCTTGTATATGAGATCGTTCCACTCCGGAATATAATTCTGCACAGGGCACCCAGTGTCGCCGTGACAGAAAGGTATTCCGCAATCCATGCAGCGAGCGGCCTGTATCTTCGCATCGGCAGAGTGGAATCTTCTCTCGAATTCCTTATAATTCGTCAGCCGTTCTGATGGAGCATCATGCTCTGGAACTGCTCTTTTATATTCCATGAATCCCGTGGGCTTACCCATGAACTACTTCTCCTTCCACAACGACACCGCCCGTTCCCACCGCAGTCTGTTGTTCTTTTGCCAATTGCGCTAGAGCTTTCTGATATTCCTCCGGAATGATCTTCCAGAAATTATCCTTCTCTGTACTCCAGTTCTTCAAAATGAATTCGGCTCGCTTCGAGCCAGTGTACTCGAAGTGTTTCTGCACCATGGAATGGAGCTCGGAAATATCTTCGTCATAGATGAGATATTCGACTGAAACCATCCCGTGGTTTATGAACCTTTCGGCTACCTTGTTCGGGTCCCAAACGTACGCGATTCCACCGGACATTCCGGCGGCGAAGTTCCTGCCGATCTTTCCGAGAACGGCTACTCGTCCGCCTGTCATGTACTCGCAGCCGTGGTCGCCGACACCCTCGATGACCGCGTAGGCGCCGGAGTTGCGTACGGCGAACCTTTCGCCTGCGACGCCGTTGAAATACGCTTCACCGCTCGTCGCGCCGTAGAGGCACGTGTTGCCTATGATTATATTCTCCGCCGGGTCGAATGTAACCTCCGGCGGGACTTTTACGATCACCCTTCCGCCTGAGAGTCCTTTCCCCGTGTAATCATTCGACTCTCCGGTGAGATCCAGTTCGACACCGCGAGCGAGGAAAGCCCCGAAGCTCTGTCCCGCTGTGCCTCGCATCTCAATCTTTATCATACCGTCAGGAAGTCCTTCGTCGCCGTAACGCTTGGCTATTTCTCCCGACAGCATTGCGCCGACGGTTCTATTGATATTGCGAATCCTTTGTTTAATCTGAACCGGCTTACCTCCCTCGAGGGCAGGTTTTGCCAGCTGTATAAACTCGTGGTCGAGCTGGTTTCCCAGTTCGTGATCCTGCTCGCGGGTGCGGTAGCTGTTCGTCTCATGAAGCGGCGTCGGCTTGAAGAGCGGCTTCGTAAGATCGAGCCCGCGCGCTTTCCAGTGCTCGTTCAGGCGAACAGGAATAATCTTCTCGGTCTTGCCGATCATATCGGTTAACCTTCTGAAGCCCAATGCCGCCATCAACTCTCTCACTTCCTCGGCGATATAAAACATGAAGTTGACGACGTACTCTGGCTTTCCAATGAATTTCTTCCTCAATTCGGGATCCTGCGTCGCCACGCCGGTCGGGCAAGTGTTGAGATGACATTTTCTCATCATGATGCAGCCCTGGGTAACGAGCGGAGCCGTCGCGAAGCCGAATTCTTCTGCGCCGAGGAGAGCGGCTATGACGACATCCCTGCCGGTCTTCATTTGACCGTCGGCGGCAAGATACACGCGATCTCTAAGCCCGTTCAGCATCAGAGTCTGGTGAGCTTCGCTTAGTCCAAGCTCCCATGGCGTGCCTGCGTACTGGATCGACGAGATCGGGCTCGCGCCTGTTCCACCGTCGTGTCCGCTTATCAGGATATGATCAGCGTGCGCCTTGGCGACACCGGCGGCGATGGTGCCAACGCCCACTTCAGAAACGAGCTTAACGCTTACTCGCGCGTTGGGGTTGACGTTCTTCAAATCGAAGATAAGCTGCTTGAGATCCTCGATAGAATAAATGTCGTGATGCGGCGGAGGGCTAATCAGGGTAACCCCGGCGATG
This sequence comes from Bacteroidota bacterium, assembly GCA_021796055.1. Next base: position 248 of record JAJYOS010000107.1, on the reverse strand, counting down.
CTGTGGCGAACCTTTGCGATGACCTTGTCGACTTTGAAACCGGGAAGCTGTCCACCTTCGCCCGGCTTGGCGCCTTGGGCCATCTTTATCTGAAGTTCGTCCGCGTTGACAAGATATTCCGCGGTTACGCCGAACCTCGCGGACGCAACCTGCTTTATCGCAGATCGCATGCTGTCGCCGTTCGGAAGCCTCTTGAAACGGTCATTTTCCTCGCCACCCTCGCCTGTATTGGACTTGCCTCCAATTCT
>JAJYOS010000106.1 GCA_021796055.1 Bacteroidota bacterium | reverse complement strand
GAAGATAGCGCGAAAAAGTTCGTGATAACTTATACATCAGGATCGCTCACTGCTCTCGAGGTGGGGAGCGGCAACAACGTTGTCGCCAGGTTTTCAGAGCCCGCGATTTCCCACGCTACCGACGACAAGACTGCAGAATTGCAGTTCGCCTTGATTGTGTCCCCTCATGAATCTAGGTCATTCAAAATTGCGCTGTATCTGGGCCGGGAAAAGCAAGCCGATTCTCTCGTCGAACTTGCGAGCCCAATGAATGATGAATCGGCGTCATCGGCGAAGCTGGAGGAACTGCTGAAAACATCCGAGTTCCTGACTCCCAGCGGGACAATAAACAGAGGCGTATACTGGGCGAAAGTAAACACGCTGCGCGTGCAGCATAAATTCAGAAGCGGGTTCGGATTCACGAATGATCCTCCGCAGGATATAGTTGTTGTGCGGGATTTGGCCTGGTACATGATGGGGTCCGACTACTTCAGGCCGGCTTTCTCCCGGGAACTCGTGGAACTGACGGAGAAGTATTGCTATCATCCCGACGGTAAACTCACCGAGTTTATCCACGCGGACGAAAACATTCCGGAGCTGCACGATTACAATTTAAACATAAATGATGACACCCCTCTGTTCATCCTGGCGCTCAGGCACCATGTGCATCTGGACCGAGATCCCGATTTTGTTATGCGGGCATTTAAGCTGGCTGTACCCGCCGTGGATTATATCCTGTCCCAGATGAAGGACGGTCTCATCTACTCCACCGCCGCCGGTACAAATGTCGAGGGGATCGCGAGCTGGAGAAATATCATTGATGATTACAACCTTTCAGGATTTGTTACCGAGATCAACGCGGAATGTTGCGAAGCTCTGAGAGCCGCCTCCGAGCTGGCGGAAATGGTAGGTGCGAGCAAATTGTCGGAAAGATATGAGAGGGAAGCGGCGAGACTCGAGCAGAACATCCTGTCAAAACTGAGGGATGGTGAAAACGGCTTCTTTCTTCTGAACATTGACCAAAAGGGCGTGCCTCATCGGGACGTTACCGGAGATCTGGTGTTTCCCGTCCTTTTCGAGATTGGGGACAGGAAGGTCAGGCTGAAAATCGTAAATAGACTCCTTTCCGAAGATCTGTGGACCAAACACGGAGCCCGAACAGTCGCTGCCAGCGATCCTACTTACGATCCCGAGTTCGGAATGAACTTGATGGGGGGAATATGGCCGAACCTGACTGCATGGTTTGCCTTGGCCTCCAAAGAGTTCTATTCGGATGTTGTAGCAGAAGCGATGGAGAAGATCTATTCGATAAGTGAGTCCGCATCGCCAAGAGACTTCGGAAATGTCATCCCGGGCGAGTTTCCCGAGAGGCTGCATGGCGAGACTTTCATGAGCATGGGCATGGGAATGAGCCCATGGATGCCTCCGACGTATCTATGGCTTGGAATTGAAGGCTTACTCGGACTGAAGGTTGAAAAAGGTTCCGTGAAAATTGAGCCTTCGATGCCTCAGGCTTGGAGTTTCCTTTGTGTATTCGATATCCCCATCTCAAGTGAAAAACTCAGCGTAGTCATCTATAACGGAATTTTGTACTCCGACCTCGAGATCGAATCGGAGTTACCTTCGCGTCTCGGAGTGTTTACACATATTCGCCGTATTGATGGACTGCGGGTCTTCAAGTTTACGGACAACATAGGCGTGAAATTTTTCGCTTTCTCTTTCGACGAATACACCGGCAGTGTCACAATCCCCGTGAACGAGCACTCGATAGACTTTAAATTGAGCCTCGGCAAGGATGAAATGCAGGAGATCAATGTCGATCAAGCGGATTAGTGTTTTCGTTCTGGCCCTAGTGAGCTTGAAAGTCGCCGAAGCTTCGGAGCCATACCGCGTGAATATGAGTCACCTTCTTTCGCTGATCCAAAATGTCGACCTGAACGGGAAGAGGGTCTCCGTTGTCGACATATATGCCGATTATCCTACTTACAAGCCTGTCGTCGCGAACGGTGAAGGCTTTGCCTGCGTGGACGACGCGGCTCGCGCTGCGGTTCTTTTTATCCGTTATAATGAAGTGTTTAACAAACACGAGAATAAAACCGTAATTAATGGCCTGGTGCAATTCATCCTGGCGATGCAGACTGCCAACGGCTGTTTTTATAATTTCGTGAAGAATGAGGATGGGAAAGTCGTAATCAACACGGACGGTCGAACCAGCGTGGCAAACTTTGGCTGGTGGGCGGGCCGTGCGCTCTGGGCTTTGGGAGAGGCCGCGGTGTATTACAAACACACCGACCGACCTCGGTTCGAGAATGTCATAAATGCCGTGAAAAGGTCTATGCCGCAGGTCGATTCGCTCCTCAGGAATTACGGCAAGCTGTCGGCGTCCGGCAATCCAACCTGGCTGCTGTACGGGGACGGAGCGGATGCATCTTCTGAACTAGTGCTCGGCCTGAATGCGGCGTATGAAGCCACCGGTCGTAAGGAGTACATGCATGCGGCGGGGAAGTTGTGCGAGGGCATGGCTGCTCTCCAAAGAGGCGATTGCGGGGAAGCACCATACGGAATGTTCGCCTCGAACGGCGAAGGGTGGCATGGCTGGGCGAATTCACAGGCAGCAGCCATACTGAAATATTCGCGCCTTAGCGGAGACAGCACATTGTTCAGGAAAGCCATCAACGATATCAACTGTTTTCTTCCCCGATGGGCCGGAGCCCGCTTTTTCAGGTCGTGCGATTCGAAGGGTGACAGTCTCGATTATTCCGGCCAGATAGCATATGACGTGCGGCCTGCAGTTTCGGCAGCTGTCGAGGCCTGCGAAATAACTCACGACATTAAGTACAAGACGCTCGCGTGTGTCCTGTCATCATGGTTCTTCGGGAACAACACCGCCGGTGCCCGATTCTATTTCGAGAAAACCGGTCTGTGCTTTGACGGAAGCATCGACTCGGTGAGTATAAACAGGAATTCCGGCGCGGAATCGACGATCGAAGCTCTTCTGACGATGGTGGAGCTTCACAGGGTCCGTGCGGCCTTTCACAGGATCACGCTGACTTCCGTTCCCTCATTAAATGCGGCAGAGTATCATTACGATTTTGACGGAAGAGTGCTTAGCCTGAAGATGACTCCAAATGGCTTTGAACCGAAATTGGCTCGCTCTTCCCGCTGATCTCACGGTTAAGAAATTCACGGTTTGATAAATGAACCTTAGTGTCTCAGTTGACAAAATGAAAGTTGAACGCCTCAACGGCGGGCGGCCAATCTTGAGAGCGGTCCGGTACCATGATTGGGAAAACGAAGTCGTATTCAATCCGGCATGTGTCTTCCTGGAAGACCGGGATAGTATTGCCCGCGTGTCTGAGTCTCTCTCTCTGCCTGAGCCTGTTGCCGGGAAACTGGAGGAGCTCAAAGGAATTTGCATTGTGATCTATCGGGCGCAGGGGAGACCTGCAAAGGCCGAAGATTATCGTCGTTCGAGATTTGGAATTGCAATCTTTACTCCGACCTTGAACTTGATCTACCGTCATCCCGCGCCGATCATGACACCTGAATTTGACTATGAAGATTTGGGAGTCGAAGATCCGCGAATTACCAGGATCGACGATAAGTTCGTGATGCTTTACGCAGGCTATTCTTCCCACCGAGCTTTGGATGATTCGGAATCGACTTCGAACAAGATCAACATCTGTATCGCGTTCTCCGATGATCTTGTGAAATGGGAGAAAAAGGGACCCTTGAAAGGCAAACTCAACGAGATCGATAACAAGAATGCGGCTCTCTTTCCTGAAAAATTGAACGGGTCCTATTGTATTTTACACAGGCCGATGGAGGGGCGTGACCCGATGACTGTCCACCTTGCCCATTCGGAAACTCTGACAGGGGATTGGGTTGACGACGGGATGTTGATGTCGGCAACGGAGGTACCTAAGTTTAGAAAGTCGTGGATCGGAGCCGGAGCGCCTCCACTGCCGATCGGCAATAACGAATATTTAGCCATTTACCACACAGGCCACTTCAACCCGGACGGCACGCGTGAATATGATCTCGGCCTCTGCAAATTGAAATGCGATGGAGAGCCGGAAGTAACGGAGAGGGTAGAGTTCTTCATGAGACCAGAAACCGGTAGTGAAACGGTCGGAAATAAATCGCTGGGGGTAAATAACGTGCTCTTTATTTGCGGGGCATATGTGTTCCAGGATCATTTGTATTTCCCCTATGCCGGAGCGGATACTCTCATCCTTGCGGCAAGGATTAAACTAACGACTCAATAAGGAGAAATAAAAGAATTCCAGTTATGACTAAAGAACCGAATCACACAGTCAGTCTGAATGGGGATTGGCAGGTCAGAGCGCTCGGGAAATTACCGGAGTCGGTCAACACGTCTGCTTCGGGATTCATCGGCGTTGTCCCCGGTACAGTGCACACCGCCCTCATGTCGGCCGGAGCATTGCCTGATCCTTTTTACCGCAATAATGAATCGAGTGTTCAATGGGTGGAAGACCTTGATTGGGAATACTCGAGGGAATTTGAGCTGAGTGATGAACAAATAACTTCCCCGGCGATCTTCCTGGTGTTCGAGGGAATCGACACGGTAGCGGATGTCTTCCTGAACAACAGGAAAATACTTCACACCCAGAACATGTTCGTGAGTCACAGCGTGAGGATTGAGCGTTTCGCGAAACCCGGGAAAAACCTGATTCGTGTTGTCCTTCGTTCTCCAAGAGCCTTTGCAATAGCCAGAGAAAAGAAACATGGAAGAATATTTGCCGAACTCGATAGTTACAGAGTTCACATTAGAAAAGCTCAGTATTCATTCGGCTGGGATTGGGGACCGAGACTCGCCGCGAGCGGGATCTGGCGGAGCGTTCGAATTGAATTCGTAAGACATATCATCGTGGCCGATATCCACCTATCCACTGCGGCAGTAACGAAGGGCGGAGTGAAAGCGCTCTTTACGGGGAAGTTCGACGCCGTTTCCGGGAGCCTCCGGGGAAAACGTGTCCGGATTTCGATCGGTGGCGGAGAAACTCGCTGGGAGTTTATCTTCCCCGCTGCAAAGATTACAAAGCGGGAGCTTCGATTGTCGGGCGCTGTGCCGTGGTGGACTCATGATTACGGCGATCCGAGGCTCTATGATGTCAGGGTGGAAGTCCTTGACGAACAGAATTCAACCCTGTCGGCGCGAGAATTTAGGACCGGGTTCCGGGAGATCAGGATTTTGCGCAACCGCGACAAAACCGGGGAGAGTTTCATCTTTGAGCTGAACGGGCGGAAGATTTTCGCGAAGGGTGCAAACTGGATCCCGGCGGACAGTTTTCTTCCTCGTGTGTGGGGATCAGACTACCGCGAGCTCGTCATAGCGGCGCGTGAAGCGAACATGAACATGCTCCGCGTGTGGGGCGGCGGTATTTATGAAGATGAAGAGTTCTATCGCGCATGTGACGAAAACGGAATTTTAGTGTGGCAGGATTTTATGTTTGCCTGCGCCTCGTATCCGGAATACAGAGAGTTTCTTGACGAGGTCCGGGATGAGGCGATGAAAAATGTCTCCCGGATTTCAAACCACCCGTGCGTGGCGGTTTTCTGCGGAAATAACGAATCCGAGTGGATTTGGAAGTCAAAAACCGGAAGGCCGGTCGACGAAATGCCTGGCGCTTCCCTGTTCGGGAAGCAACTTCGTGCTGTCGTCGCGAAGATAGCTCCTGAGGTTCCTTATTGGCGCTCTTCCCCGTTCGGGGGCAGTGAGCCCAACAGCCAGTCCGAGGGAGATCACCATCAGTGGGAGGTGTGGAGCTCATTCAGGTCACCCGCGGAGTACCTGAAGAATTCTGCCGGGTTTGTGTCTGAGTTTGGATTCCAGGCCCCTCCATCGCTGTCTGCGATAAGGGACTTCACGAAGCCGACGGACCGCGACATGCAAAGTGAAGTAATGAGAGCGCACAACAAGCAGGTCGAAGGCACGGAACGCCTGTTCAGATTCCTGTCCGGCGAAGTGAAGATCGCACGGAACTTTGAAGATATCGTCCTCCAGATGCAGCTGGTCCAGGCAAAGGCGATCAAGACAGGGGTGGACCATTGGAGATCTCGGAAGTGGGCAACTGCGGGCACAATTTTCTGGCAACTTAACGATTGCTGGCCAGTCTCCAGCTGGTCGGCCGTGGATTACGGAAAACATCCGAAAGCGCTCTTCTATTGGGCAAAGAAATTCTTCAATCCGGTAAAAGTAATAATCACCGATGAGACCGATCGTGCACGGGTGTTTCTAGTGAACGACCATGCAAAGCGAATCGACGGTGATTTGGAAATCGTGGTGTCTGACCTGAGGGGAAACAAAAGTGAATCCTTCAGGAAGAGTCTGCGATTGAGCGGAGACTCTGCAATGAAGGGGCTTTCAATACCTTTGTCCGGTCTGCGAAAGTCAGATACATTCATCAATGTCCTCTTTAGGGAATCTGAGACCGGCAGGATTATCGATCAGGACCAGCGGATTCTTGTACCATGGATGGATTTTGCGTTTGAAAAACCAAATGTTAGCATCGGAGTAGGCGAAGAAGGCGAGACAAAAGTGATCACTGTGAAGTCTGATGTATTTATGCAGGGAGTGTTCATGCCGCTGGATGAAGGGCTGGGCGAGCTTTCTGATAATTTCTTCACGCTTCTGCCGGGAACGGAGAAGAGTATTCGTTATTCAGGCCGCAGCATTCCCGAAGGATTTCAACCGAAGTTTCCGCTTCTGGCTTCGCTATGATCCCCTGTAAGATGTCTTTCACGCCCGCGTGTGACGGTAACCCGTAACACTGATTACGTCAGGAAGGGCGCTGTCGTCGGCGGAGGCGGTGACTTGTCGACCATCAGGCATCTCGGCGGGCTCGGTATTCTCGACGTCTTCAATTGATTCGGCAGCTTATGCAGATTTTATCGACCGACAATTGGCAGACATGCACCGGCATTGAATTGCAGTTTCGTGGGGGATTGTCTAATGTCACGGAAATCAGGGTAACACGGGATCAGGGCAAAGAAGAGTAATCTCACGATTATACGCCGAGCGGAGTATGCGAGAAGCGAAGCTTCTGGTGACCAAAAGACAACCTCTGGTGGAAGTAATCCACCAACCGGGGACCAACATCACGACGGATAAACCTCAATTATTTTTTTGCGCGGGTCTGTTAAAAACGTGGATAGTCGATGGAAAGCCCGGGAAGCCGAGTCGAAATTCACTCCATTCAATGCGTTTCTAGGGAAACAGAGGCCGGCAGTTTGCCAGTACCTGTGTAGATCGCTAACTTACTATTGTTACATCAATCTGGAGTTGGTCGGTTATCGGCCGGGCAGTGTGGACAACAAATGTCCGGCGGGTGCTGTGCCATGATACCGTGCAGAAAGAGGGGGGAATCAGGAAAACAGTGGTGACACTTCGGTGACAGTCCCCAAGAAATCCTCGAATTTCGTGCGCCTGGAGGGATTCGAACCCCCAACCCTCAGATCCGTAGTCTGATGCTCTATCCAATTGAGCTACAGGCGCGGCATGATTAAATTAGCATTTGCAGAACGATTTTCAAAGATGGAATTCGGATCGCTTCGTTCCAGGTTTGAACGTGTCTTTCCATCTCCCGGTCGAAAACCTGAAACCCGGCTCGATTTCCTGCATCAAAAAATATGAATGGAGATATCATGGCAGAAAGATCGGCTTTAGTAAGACAAGTCAGGGGAATGACGTTTGCCGGACTGACGGAGTCCGGCCACTGGGTCACAGTCGACGGCCCGCCTGAATTTGGCGGGAGCAGCGCGGCCATCAGGCCGAAGGAACTGATCCTTATTTCACTCGGCGCCTGCACGGGAAGCGATGTCGTTTCGATACTCCAGAAGAAACGTGTGAAACTTGGCGGCTTCGAGGTCCGGCTCAAGGCCCAGGTCGCGGAAGAGCACCCGCAGGTCTATACGAAAATCCATATCGAATATGTCTTCTACGGCGTGGATCTTCCGGCTAATGACCTCGAGCGTGCCATAGACCTGTCGCAGAATAAATATTGTCCCGTCAGCGCGATGCTGAAAAATTCAGTCGAGATTACCAATTCATACGTCGTTCTTCCCCCGGACGAATTTCATACCGTCAAACCTTCAACATGAGAAAGGATGGAGATGCTTACTCCTCAACCAAAGGTTATCATTTTCACGACACCAACGTGCAGTTTCTGCAGGAAGGCAAAGCAATATTTTAACGACAAGAGAGTCAGATACACTGAAGTCGACGTTTCACGCGATCAGCGGGCTGCGCAGGATATGTTGAGAAGGACAGGGCAAATGGGCGTTCCCGTTATCCTTATCAACAACAGACCTATCGTCGGATTTGACAGACCACAAATAGATCAACTACTTGGCATTAAAGACTAACAAAGACGGAGAACAAATGAAGATTCAACCACTGGACGACAGAGTCCTCGTAGAATTCGAAGACGAAAAGGAAGAGCGAACGGCATCCGGCCTGATCATTCCCGACACCGCAAAGGAGAAACCGCGTACGGGAATGGTTGTAGCCGTGGGGACCGACGAGGATCTTCAGTCGAAGGTGAAAGTCGGAGACAAAATCCTCTTCGCCAAATACGGCGGCGAGGAGATCCAAATGGATGGAAAGGACTTCCGCATAGTCCAACGCACCGACATCCTGGCTGTCTTCAAGAACTGAGCGGTTTACCCCGGGCGTGCGGCAACTCCCAATGTACATAAGAGGTGTTGCCGCCCGCTTACCTGAATTTCAACTTCTTTATTACCCGGATAGCTTCAGCCGTCACGACGGATGAGGACAAGTCCTGAGGGTTGCTTTCTGTCGGATCGAGAGTGCATCGTGGCAGGCCGTTCAGGCAGTTGGTAAAATCGTGGAGCGTGAAAAGCTCCGTCAGCAGCTCTCCCAGTTTCGACGTTTCATCCCTGTGGCTTTCCAGCATAGCTCCCGCCTCGGCCAGGTAAATCGCCATGAGGTTGCATGCATGAGCCGGAACAGAATGCGGATGGGGCTTTCCATATGAATCGAGAAACTGCGTCACGAGACTCTTGAAAATTTCTTCGCGCTGTCGGGCGTTCAGAGGCGAGAACGGAATTACGAGCGGCAATGCCATATCCGACACAAGTTCACCGCCTCTCTCCAGGCCTTTGTAAGTACCGTCGGCGGAAAAGAAATGTTCGAAATACCCGCGCTCGATCTCCGCTGCGGCTTCGGCGTAACTCGATAATGGCTCGGCCTCAGACTTTGCCTCATCGACAACCTTGAGGAGGTTGTACCAGAGCGCGTTAACGACAGCATTTTCAACCGTCGTTTGAAGGTCGTTCGACTTCCCACCGGACATATCGATCAGTCCTGATTCCTTGATCCTTGCTGCCCCAAGATTAACCTGGAGAATTGTCTCGACGGCGTTCTCCATTATGGGGAGATAACGTCTTAGCCAATCCGCGTTTCCTTCTTTATCAACATGCCTTTTCAAAGCCACAGCGAGGTACAGGGGAATCCTTGGGTCGTCGTAATTGACTTTGGTGGTCATCTCGTCCATCGTTGACGGCAGCATCCCTCCGACCTCGTTTGTCACGAGGTCATTAAAGAATTCATGCTCAAAATGTTCCTTGCCGGAAACACAGGAAATTCCTTCCAGGGAAAGCAGAGACTCCCTCACGGACACGCCGCCGTATGGAAACCCATTGATGATCGCCAGCCCTCTTATTACGCGACTTCTCGAAAGATGGTTCGATGCCGAGTCCGCCAAATGCACATACCTTTTGGGAAGTCCGGACGCTTTCCGCGTGTTCTCTACCGACTCGATATGACGAGCTTCGATTTCATTGTAATCGAATTCGGCAAGGTCGCGCGTAGATGCCGCCAACGTCAGGCCCTTGCCGGGTTCAAGCTCAGTTTCCCAGAATCCAATGTTGAAAAGATCCTCCCGGTCTTCCTAGTAAACCGAGGAGTCGTGAGAGTATATGAAATCGTAATACCAGTAAGATTCTGGACTCGTTGCGTAGATCCGCGAAAGTTTAAGGTAAAGCCGGGGAAGGTTCATTTCAGAGATAATCCGGACGCCGTCGGGAAGCTCGTCGACCAGAAAACCGTCACCGGCCTTTCTGAGAGAATCCTTCCACCTGAAACTGATCAATGGAAGGAGGCGTATTGTCATCGTCTTTTTTGAATCGTTATCGTAATGCAAATAGATTGTACCGGCTCCCTTGGGCATCAGCACCTTCTTGGTGAGCTGGTGGCCGTCAAGGTCGAACGTGACCTGCGGGAAGTGGTCGAAAACGAATCTCGACTGGAGCTTGTAGCCTTCAGGGAAAACCGTGCCGGGATATTGATTCGTTGCGAGCATGTAAGATTTTCCCTCGATTAACACTTCCTCATCCACCTTGTTGAGCAGCGTGAACCGCTTGAGCGGCGGACTCGTCGACGTCGTGAGCAGCGAGTGCTGACGGCGCGTGTTGAGGAAAGATATCGTACTGCAGGCGTAACCACCGTCACCATCCGTCAACAGCCACTCTTTTGAGGCAGCAATAAAAAAGTCACGCAGTTGCTTTTGAGTGTAGGTGATCATCCCTGATAATATAAACAAAGTCTTATCAAGTGGAAACTGGGGCGTGCTTCAAGTAAGATTGGAAGTGAACTTGATTAACTTATTGTCAGACTTTAAATTCCTGTCAGATGAGGAACGTCCGAGCAGTCTTTATATTACTGGTTCTATTCGCACCCGCCGCGTCTTTCTGCCAGGTCGCGGGTGGAACCGTCGCAGAACAGCAGGATTACTCGTTCGCGATCGGCCTTTACCGCGACGGCCAATACCCGCTCGCACTTCAGCAGTTTGAGTCATTCTTGAAGAACTACCCCGCCTCCCAGCGAAGGGACGAGATTACCTTCCTTGCAGGCGAATGTCTGCTGCAGGAACGAATGTACGACAGTGCCCTTGGCTATTACCAGATTGTAATGGAGAAATATCCCGGATCTGATTATTTCATGCGGTCTCAACTCCGTTCCGGTGAAATCTACCTGCAGCTCGAGAAGCTTGACAGAGCGGAGAAGCTCCTTAAGAGTGTTCTTTCGAATTCCAGCAGTGACGAGATAAAAGGAGAAGCCTCGTACAAATTGGCTCAGCTCTTCGTGGCGAGAGGGGACTACAACAACGCAATCAAGTACTTTGATCTGACTTATGAAGGGTATCCCCACTCACAATTCTCTGACTACGCGATGTATGGAACCGCATGGTCGTACGGAAAGCTGTCCGATTTTGCGAGAAGCAAGCAGGCTTTCCAGTCACTCCTCCGGTCATTCCCGGACACGAAGCTCAAACCCGACGCAACAGAGAAGATAGCGGAATGCGATTTCTTCATGGGGCATTATAATGATGCAGTCGGCAGGTTCGCGAACGCTATTGCAGGGACATCCGACGACCGGATCGTGGAGCCGGCGTTGTATTACCAGGGAAGAGCATACATTGCCATCCGGCAGCCGGACAGTGCCAGAGCTGTTTTCTCGGAATACCTCCGGAGGTTTACCGGTGGCGCACATGTTCAGGAAGTGCGAATTCTCTATTCCGACCTGCTCATTAATGCCAGCTCTGATTTGCCGGAGGCG
>JAJYOS010000105.1 GCA_021796055.1 Bacteroidota bacterium | reverse complement strand
TACCTTTCAAAGTCAAGACGGTTAGTAAAGTTTTTTCCGTGCCGGGGCCGGAGACGATCGCCGGATACTATGCCGCGGACGCTCATCTCAGAGCCCGGTGGTGACTCATTTTGGAGACCGGGGGGGGAGTACTTACAGGGGAGGAAGACCGAGTTGCTCAACAATAAACTCACAAATGAACTTGCTTAGTCCTGTGTGTCGTGGGACTGACGTTCTTAAGCCGGATGTAGGATCCAGGCATATGTCGTGTTTTTTCCAGACCGGAGAAGAACGCACCCGTGTGAGGTTAAGCAGCGAATAAACTGCCTTCGTTTCAGGCAGCCAACTCCAAATGTTTCAGCTTGTACTTACGCCTTCGCTGAACGGGCTTGAGATTTTCTGAAGAGGCTTTCAATTGACGCAGCGCGTCCTGTAAGTTTGAAACTAACTCCTCCAACGTTTTGCCCTCGCTGAAGACCTCGGGATACTCCTTGAGTTGTCCCACTATCCATTCGCCGTCCTGCCAATACCTGACCGTTACGTCGCATTTTTTTCTTATTCTGAGTAGGCATTTTCGCTGTATCTCATTTTCACTTGCGCTCATAAGCTGCAAACCCATACCCCATGGTGTCAAGCCCCCCAGGACCATTTTCTGCCGATACAATACCGCCTTCGCCTTCTAAATGCTAAACTAAACTGGTCGGGCTGCAAAGCCCGCGTCCCTTTGTCAATTGGGCCTCTTTTCATATATTGACTAAAAAAGTGAATGAAAAAATGGCGCAGCCTGTCAAGCCCGCGGTAACGTTGGAAGAAATTGTATCACTTTCGAAGAGAAGAGGTTTTGTTTTCCAGTCCAGCGAGATCTACGGCGGCCTGAACGGTTGCTGGGATTACGGCCCGCTGGGTGTCGAGCTTCTGAGAAACGTGAAGGATGAGTGGTGGAAATCGATGACTCTTCGGGACGACGTCGAAGGCGTGGACGCCTCTATCCTGATGCACCCCCGGGTCTGGGAAGCTTCCGGGCATGTGGAGAACTTCACCGACCCGATGGTGGACTGCAAGAAGTGCAAGGCGAGGTACCGAATCGATGTACTGCTGGAAGAACTCTCTCTTAAGAAGAAAAAGGAAGTGCTCCGGGAACTCGACCCCCAGAAATTCGCGGGTCAGCAAAAAGATGAGTTCATCGAGGAGGAATTCGCAAAGCTGCTGGATTCGGATCAGCAGGCTGCAAAAGTGATTCCGATGGTTGCCTGCCCGACGTGCGGCAACAAAGGTACATTTACCGAGGCGAGAAAATTCAACCTTATGTTCAAGACCTTCGTCGGTCCTGTCGAGGATTCGTCGGCTGTGGTCTATCTGCGACCCGAGACCGCGCAGGGAATTTTCGTGAACTTTCAGAGCGTGTTGACAGCCACGCGCCAGAAACTCCCGTTCGGAATCGCCCAGATCGGCAAGGCGTTCAGGAACGAAATCAACACGAAGAATTTTCTCTTCCGTACGCGCGAATTCGAACAGATGGAAATGCAATTCTTCGTGAAACCGGCCACCGACGACCATTGGTTCGAATATTGGCGCGAGGAGAGAATGAAGTGGTACGTAAATCTAGGGATGAAGCCTGAACAGCTCCGATGGCATCAACACCCGAAGGAGAAACTCGCACATTATGCGAAGGACGCCTACGATATAGAGTTTCAGTTCCCGTTCGGCTGGGGAGAAATCGAGGGGGTGCACAACAGGACGAATTTCGATCTTTCGAGGCACGAGGAATATTCCGGCAAGTCGATGAAGTATTTCGACGAAGAGACTAAAGAGAAATATACCCCGTTTGTAATCGAGACGTCTGCGGGTGCAAGCCGTTCATTCATGGCTTTCCTGACAGGATCGTATCATCAGGAAGAAGCGCCGACAGCCGACGGCAAGACCGAGACGCGAGTCGTTTTGAAATTCCACCCGAGGCTCGCTCCTATCAAAGCCGCGATCCTCCCGTTAGTCAACCGCGACGGGATGCAGGAGATCGCGCATAAGATAGAGGACGATCTGCGCACGCAGTTCCGTGTCTTTTACGACGACAGCGGCGCCATCGGAAGGCGGTACCGCCGCCAGGATGAGGTCGGCACACCGTTCTGCGTTACCGTCGATTCGCAGACCCTGCAGGATGATACCGTGACCGTGCGCGAACGAGATTCGATGAAGCAGGAACGCATCGCAGCCGGGCAGGCGCTCAACTACCTTGTCGACAAGTTCAGACGATGAAAACGCCGAGGCACGCCGGGGCAAAAGGGCTGGAAGGAGACCGGGAGTTCAAAGGCTTTTCGAGGGAAACCTTCAAATTCTTCGCCGATCTGTACAAACACAATTCGGTTGCCTGGTTCCGGAAGCACAGGGAAGAGTACGAAGAATACCTCATGAACCCTGCGCGTGCATTCGTCGTTTCGATCGGGCCGTTCATCAAGTTCATCAATCCTGTCTTGGATACCGAACCGAAATTCAACCGGACGCTTGTCCGTCTCAACAGAGACATGCGCTTTGCCAAGAAACCGTACAAGGATTTCTTTCTCATAAGATTCGGAAAGACGAAGTGGGCGTCGGAGCTTTTCCTTTACCTCGATAGAAACGGGATGGAGTTAGGCTCATTCATCAATAACGAGAAAGCCGACGGCCGAAGACGCTTCGAGGAGAACATTGCGAACCATCGGGATACTTTCACGGAGGCATGCAGAAAATACAGGATAGGCGGCGAGTTTTCAGCCTACGAGCTGCATAGCGGGATGGAACCGATCTCGGAAAAATTCAATGCGCAACGCGACCATGGAAAATTCAATGGCGTGGATTACATAATATTCGGCAGAGAATTGGACAAGTCGGATCCGACTGTCTCCTCCTCAAAGCTTCTGGCGCTCGCGATGAAGACTTTCAACAGGCTGTACCCGCTGTACATATTCGCAACTTCAGACAATCCCGTCGCCGACCTGGAATCGTATAACGAACGCATTGGATTGTTGAAAATCTCGAGTAAATGAGCGTGTATGGGGGGCCTTCCGCTGAAGTGCTTGTGCGGAGGATCGTCGAGAGTTCCATAGGCGCCGTCACACCGTCGACATTGTTCGAAAAGTCCTTTCGTATATCGAGGGGCTCGCTGAACGCCTTCGGCATTCCTGCCGACATGAATCTCCATAAGATTGTACGCTGCGTCGCGATTGGAAAGTCGGCCGAAGCGATGGCGTTCGAAGTCCGGAAAGTACTCGGCAGCTGCGCGAGCGGAATAATCGCGACTCCGGTTAATAGGCACCTCGATGTCGATGGATTCGAGTTTATGAAAACCGGGCACCCTTTTCCCGACGAACGGAGCCTGAAGGCAGGGGAAGCTGTGGAGCGCGTGGTCGCGGAGGCAGGTGAAAAAGATCTTCTTCTTTTCCTCATATCGGGAGGTGGCACTGCGTCAATATTCGTCCCGGTTGAGGGTGTGACACTCGAAGAATCAAATCGACTGCTGAAATTTATGCTCGACGGAGGAGTGCCGATCGACAGAATCAACCTGGTGAGGCGACACCTTTCGAGATACGGCGGGGGCAAGCTGTCTCAACTCGCCCTTAACCGGAAGAAAATTTCGTTCGTGATCTCAGATGTGGTCGGTGACGATCTATCTGCCATTGCAGGTGGGCCCACGGTGAAGGATGATTCGTCTCCGGCTGAGGCTCTGGAATTCCTCGAGAAAAGCGGATTGTTGGCCCGCTCTCCCGGCTCTATCAAAACAGCACTGCTGAGGCAGCAGTCGGTTCATTCCGAAACGCAGTTTGATTACGGCCTTTTTAAGGTCATTGCGTCGAACCGTGCCGCGCTCTCCGCAGCCGAAAAATCGGGCATCGAGAACGGTTTCAACACAACGGTTATGACAAGGTACTGGGAATCGGACCCGATGGAAGCCGCGAAGTTACTCGTTTCTGTTGCAAGGTCGATCGAGCTCGACGATGCTCCGACGACCCGGCCGGCATTGGTGCTCGCAGGCGGCGAAACGACGGTCAGGTTGACGGGGAACGGAATCGGCGGGAGAAATCAGCACCTGGTCCTTTCTGCGCTGTATGAACTGGCCGAGCTTCATCTGAAAGGAATTCCACTCGAGCGGACGACGATTTTTTCATTCGGGACTGACGGCAAGGACGGAAGCAGCGAGGCGGCCGGCGCTTTTGCTTCGCTCGCGACCTTCGCTAAAGTCAACGGCGGTCTGCAGGAGCTGGAAGATTACATCCGCCGTTGCGATTCAAATAATTTCTTTGCCAAATACGGCGGGCTTATTAACACGGGTCCGACCGACACCAACGTCATGGATGTTTTCGGGATAATAGTCGTATGATTGCTGTGGATGATGTCATCGAATTGAAAATCGAATCGGTTGCGTTTGAAGGAAAGGCCATCGCAAGAATCGATGGGTATGTCGTGTTTGTGGCGGGCGGCGTGCCGGGCGATTTGATCAGAGCAAAAATCTACAAAAAAAAGAAAGATTACGCGGAGGCGAAGCTCATCGATGTAATTTCGCCATCGCCGCACCGAGTGGAGGCGCCTTGCGAATATTTCGGAGTCTGCGGCGGCTGTCGATGGCAGCATCTCGAATATTCCGAACAGCTCCGCTTCAAACGGCAGCACGTGGTCGATGCGCTGGAGAGAACGGGAGGATTGAAACTCGAGGTCGATGAAATAATCGGCGCCGAAGACATATACGAATATCGCAACAAGATCGAGGTGACGTTTTCGCAACAGGTGTTCTATATTCGCAAAGACGATCCTGCGAAGGTGGCGCTCGGTTTCCATGCACCTGGGCGGTACGATAAGATCATAAACATAGACCGCTGTCATCTTGCCGACGTGAAAGTGAACGAGATCCTGAACTGGTTCAGAAAAGCAATTGATCCGGAGTCTCTGCTGGGGAAGGAACTTGGATTGACAATATATGATTCCAGGGAGCATGCCGGCCTTCTCCGTTTCCTGACTGTCCGGAAGTCGTTTTATTCCGGTGAATACATGGTCAACCTCGTCGTGCTCGATGAAAGCGAAGCGATCGACAGGCTCGCGGTGAAGCTTCACGCAGACCTGCCGTTCGTATCGACCTTCGCGACGATCGTCAACACGTCCAGGGCTCAGGTCGCCACTGGAGACGTCCGGAAGATCCATTTCGGCGACGGATATATCACGGAGAAGCTCGGGAAATACAGCTTCAGGATCTCTCCGCTTTCCTTCTTCCAGACGAATACCCGACAGGCCGAAAAGCTGTATGAGGCAGCGCTCAGGGGAGTGAACGGAAAGCAAAAGATAATTTACGACCTTTACAGCGGTACAGGCAGCATCTCGATTTACCTGTCCGAATTTGCCGACCACGTCTTCGGCTTTGAGCTGGTACCTTCGGCGGTGCAGGACGCCATACAGAACGCGAAGCTCAACGGAGTCTCAAACGTCAGTTTCTTCCAGACGGATTTGCTCGACCTTTTCAAAGGGAAAGATCCGATAGAGAATTTTGAGAGCCTGAAGATTCCGAAGCCGGACCTGATTTTGCTTGACCCGCCTCGAAGCGGTCTGCATCCCAAGATCGCATCTAACCTCCATCTTCTTGGCGCGGATAAAATAATTTATGTAAGCTGTAACCCCATGACGCAGGCGAGGGACGTCAAGGAGATAGTGTCGCACGGATACGTCCCGGTCCACTCAGAACCGGTAGACATGTTTCCCCAGACGTACCATATTGAGAATGTTCTGGCCCTCCGTCGAGCGTAGACGTGCCCCGACAATTCTGGCTCCTGGTGGGAAAAGATGACGTTGAGGTGAGGTTTGGATTCGACAGCGGCCTGTAGTTCGCGGGCGTCCCGTTATCCGGCTGCCTTTGTCGTTGCCGTCTTCTGAAGCGCCGAGGATCGAATGCCTTCGAGATCTACCATCTTGATACACTCGAGGTCGTAAGGGCACACCTTCTTCCAACAGGGAGAACAGAATAACCCTTTCCCGCTTACGGGATCTTCGACCGGGATGAATTTCTTCCCCCGACCGTAAAGGTCGATTTCTTCCGGACAGCTCACGCCGAACCATACCAGTACCTGTTTCTTCAATGCAATGCCGAGATGCATTCCGTAGCTGTCCCCGGTGATAATCACATCAGCGGCGTTTTCGTAAACGATGCCTCTCCTGAGGCCTTCATCGGCAGGTGTGTTGAACAGCCGCGTAACAATTCCCGGCGCGTGTTCGATGGCTTTATCGTATATCTCTTTGTTGCGCTTCGTATCCTCCCGCCCGCCGAGGAGGAGCATTTTAACGCCACTCTCATTCGAAAACATCTCAATCAGTCGAAGGTGCTGGTCGATTGTCAATTTCTTGTTAGGATAGAGATCAGAGCATCCGGTATTAAAACCGATAACCAGGTCGTCTCCTTTGATTCCCTTTGACTCACGGTACGCTCTCGTAAGCGCCAGCTCTTCGTCGCTCAATTGCAGGACATACTCGTCGTGATCATACGGAAGTTTGAATGTTTCCGCCAGTATGTCCTGCCCGGTCCGTTTGTTAATCCTGAATTTCAGATAATCGTCTAAACCGAGTTTGAAGTTGTACACTGCTTCTTTATTGAGCGGGATGATCTGACCGTTTCCATTGAGTCCGAAGCCCAGTTTCTCCTTCGCGTCGAGTGCCATAGCAAGGGCTGCGGATCGTCTCGACTTGTCGGCGTTTAGAATGAGGTCGAACTCCATTTGTTCGAGCATCAGCCAGCTTTCGGCGTCCCAGGAAAATACATCGTCAATGTACGGATTTCCTGCGAGGAGCGGCGTCGCTGACTTCAAGGTAATCCACGCGACGTAGCTTTCAGGATACTTTCGCTTCAACGGCGGCAGCTGGGCCGTGGTCATCAGCACGTCTCCCATGGCGTCCAGGTTAATTATGAGGATCTTCTTGCCGAAGGGTCTGTCGGGCTGGACACAGCCTTCATAGCAGGTTTTATAGGGGATACAGGGTTTGTATCCGCTGAATCTTTTGCAATCGGGTATTTCCAGGTTAAATTTCTTCATCGCTCTTCGCGACTCCTCTATCGGGATTAGTTTTAGACATTCTTTCGTCGATCTTTGTGATGAGGATTTTGAGGTGTTCGAACACGGTCTCGGGTTCGAGTTCCTTCATACAGAGATTGCCGATCGAACACTTTGTCAGATTGCATTCCAGACAATCGAGTTTCTCATTTCTCGCGATCTCCGAAATGTTGCCGTACGGGCCCTGCAGATGGGGGCTCGTCGGTCCGAATATTGCGAGCGTCGGCACACCGAGCGCGGCTGCGATGTGCATCGGGCCGGAATCGTTCGTCACAAGGAGCCGCGATGCCTTCATGATGGCTCCCATCTGTTTCAACGATGTCGGCGGGGCAAGTATCGCGCCGGACGATCCGGCAATTCCTTCGGCTTCCTTAGCCTCGGACGGCCCGTAGAGAACAACCACAGGCTGGTGAACCTCTTCGTCTATCATGTGTGAAAGCCGAATAAACTTCTCTGCAGGCCATCGTTTTGTCTCCCATCCTCCGCCGATGTTGAATGTGATGAAACTGCCGAGCGTTAATTCCAGGCTTGAAATGAAATCCGATGCAAAAGCGATGGAGTCATCGTCGAGGTAGAAAGACGGAGTCGTGTTATCAACTCTCACCCCCAGCCGGCGAAGTGCATCGAGATTGAATTCGACATTATGGACCGTTCCGCTTCTTGGGGGAACGACGATATTATAGGCGAGCCTTCTCCATTTGAAAGGGAAGCCGACCCTGTACTTCGCGCCGCTCAGCAAAGTAATTACTGCCGTGCGCGGGTTCGCGAATAAATCGATCACAAGATCGTAGCGATTCTTTCTTACGGCAGATATTATAGAAATGGAAGAATCTCTCCGCGTATCGTATGCGACGATATTGTCGACGAATGAATTGCCCTCGAGGACGGGAGATGCGAAGGATTCGACGAGGAAGTCGATCCGGGCGTCCATGAACTCCCGCCTGAGATTCGGCAGAACGGCGGTTGAAAGGAGAACGTCGCCGATAGCGCGCGGCTTAACGACAAGTATCCTGTGAATCGCGGCCTTATTGATGCGGAGGTTTCTCATCGAATTGTCAGAAAATATAATATATATGGCTGGTCTTGAAAAATAGGATCGTCGCGGGTACATTTTGAAAATGAAATCGTTATGTTTCGCGGTTGTTTTGCTTGTGTCGGGTTCGGCTGTAGGTCAGACCGTATATCAGTTTCTCGATCTCGACGTAAGCGCCAGGGAAGCCGCGCTTGCCGGCAGCGCTCTGGCTCGGACCGATGACCCCAGCGCTTTCTACTACAACCCGGCTCTCGCCGTTTCTTCGAAAGACCGCGCGGTCACTTTCGGGTTCCTCAAACATGTTCTTGACATAAACGGAGGTTACGTCTTTTCGACTTTCCAGCTGCCTGAGACGGGATACTTCGGCGTGGGAATCGGGTATCTGAATTACGGCTCATTCGCGAAAACAGATGAGGCAGGTAATCAATATGGCACGTTCAGCGCCGGCGACGCGGTGTTGACGTTGAACTATTCCAACTATCTCGCGAAAGATTTCAGCTACGGCATCAACCTGAAAGGTATATACTCGTCCATAGACACTTACAGTTCCGCCGGGCTTGCATTCGATTTCGGATTGTATTACGACTTCCCGCAGGATCTCATGGGAGTCGGTTTTTCGGTTGTGAATGCCGGCCAGCAGCTGAGTTATTATGACGGCGTGAAGGAACCGCTTCCGTTCGATGTGAGACTGGGAGTCTCGAAACAACTCGAGCATCTTCCGCTGATTCTGAATTTTGCTTTTGAGAGGCTGGGAGATTCAGGTCTCAGCTTCTCCGATAAGCTTCGCTCCTTCGTCATCGGCGGGGAATTTCTGCTCTCGGACAACTTTCACGTCAGGGTCGGTTTCAATAATCTTCAGCACCAGCAAATGAAGGTCGGCTTAAATTCGGGAATCGAAGGACTCTCGTTCGGACTGGGACTCAAGTTCTTCGGCTACGGGTTCGACTATTCTTATTCTTCATGGGGGCCGAAGATTGGCGGGCTGCACCGCATAAATGTAACTACCTCTTTCTGATATAGATATTTTCTTGCTCTCTTTTCGCTTTGTGTCAATGGCGAAATGCAGTTCGACACTCGCGGATCGTTTGGAGACATTGCAATACTTGAGACGAAGGAGTAAGTGAATATGTGGGAACCCGACAGGAACCATTTCATATTCGTCGTGAATACGGGTTCGACTTCTACCAAACTGGCCTTTTTCTCCAACAACGAACTGGTAGCTTCTGCTGCGATCCGGCACAAGAACGAAGAGCTTGAAAAGTACACGAATGTATGGGAACAGTTCGATTTTCGGGCAAGCATCGCTTCAAATTGGTTGAGCGGGCTTGAGCAGCCTCCATCGGCGGTTGTGGGGATAGGCGGCCTGCTGAGGCCCGTTGCGGGGGGAACCTACACGGTGAACAGCCGCATGATTGAGGATGCGCGTTCAAACCTGCAGGGCGAGCATGTGTCCAACCTCGCTTGTGCAATCGCGAAAATGGTTGCCGACGAATATGACTGCGTAGCTTACGTCGTCGATCCGGTCTCGGTCGACGAGTTCGAGTCGCTGGCAAGATATTCCGGCCACCCGCTGATCACACGAAAAAGTCTTTCGCACGCGTTGAATATACACTCTGCGACGCGACTGGCTGCCGCCCAAATCGGGAAGGGCGTATCGGAGTCGAATTTCGTCGTCGCGCACCTCGGAGGAGGGATATCCATCGCGCCCGTGAAACGCGGGAGGATCATAGATGCCAACGATGCCTCGAGCGACGGACCGTTCACTCCAGAGAGAACCGGAGGATTGCCGCTTCAGCAATTCATCGGGATTTGCTTCTCGAATGATTTTTCGGAGCAGGAAGTCAGAAAGATGGTGATGGGGAAAGGCGGCTTGACGGCCTACCTCGGCACCAACTCGGCGCGCGAGGTCGAGGATCAAATTGCAAAGGGAGATGATGAAGCGCGGGAAGTCTACGAGGCAATGGCGTACCAAATTTCAAAGGAAATCGGGGCGATGGCGACCGTGCTGAAGGGGGAAATAGACGGTATAGTGCTGACCGGAGGACTTGCGGGATCAAAAACTCTGATAAGATGGATCGAAGAAAGAGTAAGATTCATTGCCCCATTGCAGATATTTCCCGGTGAGGATGAAATGAAAAGCCTCGCGCTCGGAGTTCTGAGAGTTCTACGCGGCGAAGAAGAAGCTTTGGAGTACTAGATGAGCAAGAATGGCGTAAACAATTTTGATGAGATGCTTCAGGCCGCCAAACAGCTGCCGCCGAAGACCGTGGCCGTAGTTTTCCCGAACAATGCCGAGACCTTTTCCGCCATAACCGATGCGTGTTTGGTCCTGGGCACAAAATTCATCCTTTTCGGCGACGAATCTGTGATAAAAGAATGGATCTCTTCTCAGCCGAAGGTAGTGTCGGGGCGTATCAGTATTGTGCACGCCGGAGGTGTAGATCAGGCTCTGTCGCTCGCCATCGAATGCGTCGCGAAGAAAGAGGCTGACATCCTGATGAAAGGAGGCGTGGACACTTCCACGATGATGAGGGCCGTACTGGCCGATGAGGGCGGCTTGAAAACCGGAAGGCTTCTCACCGACATTTTTGTGCTTGAATATCCGGAACGTCCCGGCAATCGATTTATAATGATTACCGACGGGGGAATGACGTTGGCTCCCGATCTAAAAAACAAAGTCGAGCTGATAAACAACGCGACCGAAGTGGCACACGCTTTGGGAAATCCGAACCCGAAGGTAGCAATACTATCAGCCACGGAATTTGTAATGCCGAATCTTCAATCGACGATAGATGCCGCCGCCCTCTCCAAGATGAACGAAAGAGGGCAGATCAAAGGCTGCCTCGTTGACGGACCCCTTGCTCTTGACAACGCGCTCTCGGTCGAAGCCGCCGAAGAGAAAGGGATCAAATCTGAGGTAGCGGGGAGAGCGGAGATACTCGTTGCTGCGAACATCGAATCGGCGAACAGCCTCGCGAAGAGCACGACATATTTCGCCAACCTCCGGCTCGCACATGTCATCGTCGGCGCGAAGGTGCCGATTCTGATTCCGTCACGGGCTGACAAGAAGGACGCCAAGCTTCTTTCGATCGCTCTGGGCAGCATTGTGATCGAGTTTCAACGCGGGAAATAGCATACGGTTTCCGTGCGTCGGTCGAGCGCGATGAAATCTTGGGTAGCGGGCTATTTCAAATTCAGACGGTTGCACGCAGATGACACAGAAGAAGTATAAGATGACCACAGATCAAATTATTTAGGCGCGTTTTTTAGGCGTTTTATTTGACATTTCCAAAGGCGTGAAATATTATTGGATGAAGGCCAAGGGGGCCATGGGTGAACTCTGAACGACTCAGGGAAAGCGACAATTGCCGAACAGCAGGGATGCTCTTAAACGTTCAATAAAAAGGCGACCGAAATAACGCCGGGTTAAATAGCAGAACACGGTGGGTGTTTGCTCGTTGCACATTAAACAAGTCTCTGAGGTACAAATGAAAAAGGAGAACGTGTAAGCT
>JAJYOS010000104.1 GCA_021796055.1 Bacteroidota bacterium | reverse complement strand
TCAAGGCTTGAGCTTTCACATCCTTCGCAGTTCTTCTCTCTTGACATTTCAGGGCCGAATCTTCATCAAGAAGGCCGTTCTTTCCTTCGGGATTCTGGAAGACGATTCCCTGCCTAAGGACCTCTTGCAATATTAACCACTTGCTCAATATTGGGCAGGTAATCCAATCCGCTTCCTCAAAACCGCAAAAAACGCTCTGTATTCGACGCCAAAGGTCGGCATAGTGCTTGAGTTTAGAGTCTCGTGGATCTTAATAAACATCAAGAAGAGGCTTGATTAGAAAATGGCTGAAGAAAATCAACAACCGGCTGAAGGGAAGAAAACTAAGAAATCAAAGAAGCTGATGACAATTGGAATTGTGGTATTAGCCCAACTCGTCGTCGCTTACTTCCTGGTCGGGTTTGTTCTGAAACGCGGCGCCGACCCTCAGGCAGCTCCGGCGACGGCTGCCGCTCCGGCGAAAACTGCACAGACGGCTGACGGGAGGACAGATCCAAATTTCGACCATGTCTTTGTCGTGAAGGACATGATCGTCAATCCGGCGGGCACAAACGGTTTGAGGTTCCTTCTAACGACCATAGGCCTGGAAGTGACCTCTGAGGCAACCATGCAGGAGCTGCAGAAACGCACGGTGCAGATTCATGATGCGATAATAAACATTCTGACGAGCAAAACGCTCCCTGAGCTTGACGACATTAATTCAAGGGACAGCCTGAAGGTCGAAATCAAACAGAAGCTGAATAAGGATTTGACAACGGGGAGCGTGCTCAATGTCTATTTCAGCAAATTCATAATTCAATGAGATAGAAATGCCGGAAGTACTTTCTCAATCGGAAATAGATAATCTGCTGGCCGGTATCGGCAAGGAGCCGGCTCCGGGAGCAGTTGAGGCCAAGGAAGCCGAGAAGTCTGAGCGCGATATTCAGAGCTTCGACTTCAGGAGGCCCAACCGCGTTTCCAAGAACCAGCTCAGGATATTCCAGACTGTCCACGAGACGTTTGCCGAGTTGTTCGGTTTCTATCTCGCCTCAAGGCTCCAGACGCAGGTTTCTATTTCCGTCAGCTCGGTCGACCAACTTTTTTACTCCGAGTACCAGCTCTCTATCGGCAGTCCTACGTGCCTTTACGTGTTCAACATAGAAAACACGGAAGGAAGAGGAGTACTGGAATTCTCTCCTACGCTGGTTTTTGCAATCGTCGAGCGGTTGCTGGGCGGCGGAGGCGGAGACCCGGCGAGAAAGCTCCGGGCAGTCACAGAAATTGAGAAGACCCTTGTCAAGGGAACGGTTGAGAAATGCCTGCAGGACCTGCAGAGTGCCTGGAAGTCGGTAAGTGATTTGAGATATTCTCTCGATAGGTTCGAAAGTGAAGCAGATTTCCTGCAGATCGCACCCGCAAGCGAGATCGTGCTTGTGGTATCTTTCGACGTCCAGATCGCCAACGGCAATTATCTCATGAACCTGTGCTTCCCCACGTTCTCGCTGGAGGAAGTCATACAGCAGATGAACTTGAAGCGCGGAGCTCCCGCCAGCACAAACCCCGGTGTGCAAAAGTCGAAATCCGAGACGATAGTGAGAAATATTTCCACCACGACTCTCCCGGTCAGCGTCATACTCGGCCAGGCAACCATCACCATCCGGGATCTTGTGGAGCTTCAAGTTGGAGACATAGTCGTACTCGACAACAGGAAAGACAGTTTGCTGCCGGTTAAGATCGGGGCAAGGACCAAGTTTTTTTCCAAGCCAGGCATACACGAAGGGCATAAAGCAGTAAAAATCATAAGAGGTTCCACCGAAGAGGAACAAAGCGGAGAATAAAGATGGCAGAGGATATTACTCAGAACACAAAGAACGAAGAAGCGCAGCCGAACGAAGTTCAGGATCCGGGATTCGAGGATTTGGTAGGAACGAGCCAGGCCGCGGGCGGCGACGAAAACAGGATAGAGCTTCTTCTGGATCTGAACCTCGCGGTTACAGTGGAGCTCGGCAAGACCACGATGATGATAAAGGATATTCTTGCGTTGGGCAGAGGCTCGATCATCGAATTCGACAAGCTCGTCAGCGAGCCGGTCGACATCCTTGTAAACGGCCGCAAGATGGCAGAGGGAGAAGTGGTAATAGTCGACAAGCACTTTGGAATCAGGGTCACAAGCCTGGTGGATGCTTCGCTGCGCCTGAAAGGACTCAAGAAGTAATGGATTGGCTGATTTTGAAGACGTTCTTCACGATGGCATTCATCGTCGGGCTGATGATCGTGCTCCTCTTGGTAGTAAAGAAATATTTCTATGCAAAGCCCCGGTTGATGAATGAGAATATGAAAGTACTGATGACCATGAACCTGCAGCCGAAGAAGTCAATTTACCTGGTAAACGTCTTCGGAAAAGTCATGCTGGTCGGCGTCGGCGACAATACGATAGCCTCCCTCGGAGAGATAACAGATTCGGAGGTTCTCATGAAGATCGAGGCGGCAGGAGAGGCGCACAAGGCTAAAGGGTTTGCGGAGATTTTGAAAGGTTTTTCGCAGAGATGAAAAGGCTATTGATTTTCGGTGTGATATTTTTCTGTCTGTTCTCGATTGTCCCGTCATTGCACGCGCAGACGACGATCCCGATTCCGAAGGTAACGTTCGGCATCGATTCGGCAACCAAGCCCCAGGATGTCGCCGTCACGCTCCAGATCCTCTTCTTCATGACGATCCTGACACTGGCGCCGGCGATATTGATAATGACGACGGCCTTTCCAAGGATAATAATCGCGCTCTATTTCTTGAAGCAGGCGCTCGGCACACAGACGATGCCTCCGTCACAGCTCTTGATCGGCCTGGCGCTCTTCCTGACTTTTTTTGTGATGGCACCGACGTGGAGCAAGGTGAACGACACGGCGCTCCAGCCGTACCTGAAGAACAAGATTACGCTCGATTCGGCCTACGCAGTCGGAGTGAAGCCGATCCGCGACTTCATGCTGCGCCAGACACGCGAGAAGGATCTCGCCATGATGGTGCACCTCGCTCATCTTAAGCGGCCGAATACCCCGGATGATATACCTACCTACGTTGTCATCCCGGCGTTCGCCATAAGCGAGATGCGCATCGGGTTCGAGATAGGTTTTCTGATTTTCATCCCGTTCATGATGATAGACATGATAGTGGCGAGCGTGCTCATGTCGATGGGCATGATGATGGTGCCGCCGATGATGATTTCACTTCCGATGAAGATTCTGCTGTTTGTACTTGTCGACGGCTGGTATCTGCTTGTCGGTTCACTCGTTCAAAGTTTCAGGTGAGAGGGAAATGACTCAGGAATTTGTGATTGGAATAGCCAGGAACGCCTTTTACACGATACTTCTTGTGTCCGCCCCGGTACTCGTCGTCTCGATTGTGGTTGGACTCATAATATCGATCTTCCAGGCGGCGACTTCCATAAACGAGATGACGCTCACGTTTGTCCCGAAGATTATAGCGATCGGAGTGGTGCTGATACTGATGCTCCCTTTCATGATGCAGAAGTTCATCTCCTTTGCCCAGTACATCTTTAACATAATTCCAACTCTGAGATAGGAATGACTTTCTACGCGGAAAAGTTCGTAATCTTCCTGCTGATATTCATCAGGACGCTATCCATGTTTACGACAGCGCCCCTGTATGGTAATCAGGCTATCCCCGCGCAACTGAAAGTATGGGCTGCCGCATTCATTTCGTTTGCAATTCTTCCTGTCATTGCAGCCCAGAGCCCGACGGTCTCACTCGACCTGGGCTCCTTGATTATTCTCGCATTGCAGGAAATTATAGTGGGGTCTGCGATAGGATTCTCACTGGGAATAATCTTCCATGCCGTCGTATATGCGGGCGAATTGTTCGGAATCGTGATGGGCTTCTCGCTTTCGAGCCTGATAGACCCGCAGAACGGATTCGACGTTCCGGTAATCGGCCAGTTCGAGTATATCGTCGCGATATTCATTTTCCTTATCCTGAACGGGCATCTGTTCCTGCTCGAGGCGTTGGCAAGCAGCTACAGCGCTGTCCCGGTTTCGGGCCTAAAGATTACCGGTTCCGCGGTTGACCTGTTCGTTCATATGACCGGAATGGTTTTCGTCGCCGCTATAAAGATCGGCGCGCCCGTGATCGTCTCGCTGTTCCTTACCGACGTCCTGTTGGGAATAGTCTCGAGAATGGTTCCCCAGATCAATGTATTCTTCGTCGGAATGCCGATAGCGATAGGAGTCGGACTCTTTACGCTCATGGCATCCCTGCCGTTTTTCGTGTTCGTTTTCAGCAGGCTTCTGGAGTCGTTCGAAGGTGATGTCGTTCAATTAGTCAGGTTGATGTAAAGTGCCAGAGCAGAGTTTTCAGGACAAGACAGAACAAGCTACGCCTAAACGGCGCAGTGAAATCAGACGCGAAGGAAAAGTCCCCAAGAGTATGGAGATCCCCTCGGCGGCCGTGCTCATGGCAGGGGTTCTCGCCATATATATAGTCGGCGGCTCGTTTGTCGACCAGATCGGGAACGTCATGAAGAGTTACCTCTCTCTCTCGTACGGCAGCGATCTCACCCAAGCCAGCGCGGTTTCAATTTTCAATACGGCCCTTCTCAGGTTTGCGATCATAGTGGCTCCCGTTATCCTTACCATAATGCTCGTCGGCGTCGCTTCCAACGTGGCACAGTTCGGATTCGTGTTCACATTCAAGCCGCTCAGGCCGAAGGCTTCCGCCCTCAATCCGCTTAACGGGATAAAGAAGCTCGGTTTTTCCTCGCAATCGATGATCCAGCTCAGCAAGAGCATTCTGAAGGTGGCGCTCGTCGGGATACTGGGATACGTGACGGTTAAAGACCTGATCATGAACTCTGTCAAGCTGGTCGACAGCTCTCCGGCGGTGATATTTGCGTTTATGGGGCATAGCGCCTTTGCGGTCACAGTGAAGATTTCTGCCGCCTTCCTGGTCCTTGCAGCCATTGATTTCTTCGTACAGAAGAGAAAATTCGACCGCGACTCGAGAATGACAAAACAGGAAGTAAAGGAAGAACATAAGCAGGAAGAGGGTGACCCGCACATCAAGGGAAGACAGAGACGGGAAATGGTGAAGCGCCATCGCCTGAGAATGATGCACGCCGTTCCGAAGGCGGACGTGGTGGTGACGAACCCGACGCACTATGCGGTCGCAATCAAGTACGACTCGCAGGTAATGTCTGCACCGAAAGTGGTTGCAAAAGGAAAAGACCTGGTAGCCCAGAGAATCAAGAAAGTTGCGGCCGAAAATAATGTGCCCATAGTAGAGGATAAGCCGCTGGCGCAGCTTCTGTACCGGACCGTAGAGATTGATGAGCAGATACCGCCGGAGTTGTTCAAGGCGGTCGCGCAGATACTCGCCTACATTTACCGCATGAAAAAAATAAAGCCGGGATTCGGAAGAAACTGATATGGCAACGACAGTAGAAAGAATTTCAAACAGCAGAACGTACAAGTTCCTCGGATCCAATTCGGATCTTGCGCTTGCCGGCCTGGTAATACTGATCCTCGCGATGATGATCGTTCCGCTGCCGCCGTTCATGCTGGATGTGCTGATATCGGCAAATATCACCTTCTCCATAGTTCTTCTGATGGTTGCAATGTATATAACGAGCCCTCTCGAGCTATCAGCCTTCCCGGGTCTCCTGCTCATTCTTACACTATTCAGACTCTCGCTTAACGTTGCCTCGGCGAGACTGATCCTCAGCACCGGTTATGCCGGTGAGGTTATTCATGCCTTCGGGTCATTCGTTGTCCAGGGTAACTACGTTGTCGGTGTGATCATATTCATCATCCTGGCTACGATCCAGTTTGTGGTAATAGTCAAAGGTTCGGGAAGAATTGCGGAGGTCACGGCGAGATTTACGTTGGACGCCATGCCGGGAAAGCAGATGAGCATAGACGCCGACCTGAATTCCGGGCTGATAAACGAACATGAGGCTCGTGATCGCCGCCTGCGGCTCCAGAAAGAGGCCGATTTCTTCGGCGCAATGGACGGCGCCAGCAAGTTTGTCAAGGGAGACGCAATCGCGGGAATCATCATAATCGTCGTCAATATTGTCGGCGGTTTCATCATCGGCATGGTCCAGCAGGGCATGGATCTGCAGGAATCTCTCGCTCACTTCACGCTGCTGACTATCGGTGACGGTCTGGTTACTCAGATCCCGGCGCTGGTAATCTCGACGGCGGCAGGTATGGTGGTTACGAGAAGCGCGGCAGGAAATCAGCTTGACGTCGAACTGAAGAACCAGCTCTTCTCGCGTCCGAAGGCACTTTACATTGCAGGCGGAACGCTCGGCTTTTTCGCCATAATCCCCGGCCTGCCGACTGTCCCGTTCCTGGCACTCGGTTCCATTATGGCTGCTGCCGGATATATGCGCAGTCAAATTTCAGAGAAGCCGCAGGTAGCCGAAGGAGCCGGGGAAGCCGCCGAGAAGAAAGACGATAAAATTGAATCGTACCTGCAGGTCGATCCTATAGAGGTTGAAATCGGCTACGGCCTGATTTCAATGGTGGATGAGGAAGCCGGGGGCGATCTCTTCCAGCGAATAACGACTCTGCGGAAACAGATAGCGCTGGAGATGGGCATAATCGTTCCGCCGATAAGAGTGCGCGACAACCTGCAGCTGCAACCGAGCCAGTACGTGGTTAAGATAAGAGGCGTGCAGGTGGCCGGAGGAGAGATTTTTGTGGACCGCTACCTTGCGATGAGCCCGAGCATGAAGGAGGGCGACCTGCCCGGGTTATTCGTGACAGACCCGACATTCGGACTCCCGGCGGTCTGGATTGAAAAGGCACAGCGCGACAACGCTGAAGTCCTCGGGTTCACCGTCATAGAGGCCGCGGCGGTCCTGTCGACTCACCTTACCGAGACCCTGAAAAGAAACGCCGACCGGATATTGAGCAGGCAGGAAGTTAAAACGCTCATAGATAACCTGAAGAAAGAATATCAGGCACTCGTCGACGAGATCACCCCGGAAGTGCTTCCGATGGGGACTCTCCAGAAGGTGCTTCAGAACCTGCTGAAAGAACGCGTCCCCATCCGCGACCTCGTAACGATCATCGAATCGCTTCTCGATTATTCGAAGGTGACCAAGAACCCGGAAGTGTTGACCGAATATGTGAGGCACGCGCTTTCAGAGACGATCGCGGCTCTCTTTGCAGATCCCTCGGGAGTAATTCACGCCATCGCGCTCGATCCCGTCGTGGAACAGATGCTTGCGGCATCTCTTCAGACACAGAAAGAAATAACCAATACGCTCGGGCTTTCGCCGGACGTAACCAAGTCAATCAACAACAGCGTTGCAAAGAATGTGGAACATGCGCAGACCTTCGGGTACGACCCGATCGTGATCTGCTCCGCGACGGTCCGACTGTATTTCTACAGGTTAATTCACATGAACTTCGCGCATGTGGCGGTGACATCATACACGGAATTGCCGTCGCGAACTGAGATAGACATTATCGGAAGGATCGCAGCACAATGAGAATCAAGAAGTTTATCGGGGCTACTGCTAAGGAAGCCGCAGACAAGATGAGGGCGGAATTCGGCGAAGATGCCGTTATTCTGAACACTCGCCGGGTCGCGAAGGGCGGCCTGCTCGGAATCGGGGGCGGAGAGTATTTCGAGGTAACCGCTGCTTATGATGAAGCCCCGGTGAAAGCTCCGCCTCAGCTGCCTGCAGGTACCAGGCCGGCGGCAGTCAGGGCGGACGACGACGTGCTCGGCAGCCTGCGACAACTCGCTTCAAGCTTCGAAGATAAGAGGAAGAACGACCAGCCTCACCGGCAGCCGGTTCCGCAGAATGCCCAGCCCCATCTGAATTACGATAACGAAATACTCAAGCAGGAACTTTCGGATGTCAAGAGCGCCCTCGGAGAGATCGCGCAGCATATCAAGCGTTCGAAGATGCCCGTCCTTTCCGAGAGCCTGAAGAGCGTCTACTCCTCTCTCATCGACAGCGAAGTCGAGGAAGAAATAGCCCTGGAGATAGTGCAGGTCTGCAATCACAAACTGAGCGGCGCCGAGATCGAGAATCAATTGGCCGTCGACAAATTTGTCACCAACTCAATAGCACAGCGGATACAAGAGGCCCCTGTTCGCCGCGGCGGAAGGAAAGGGTACGTGATTGCGGTCGTCGGCCCTACCGGCGTCGGGAAGACGACCACGATCGCAAAGCTTGCCTCGATAAGTAAACTCGTCAAGGGTGAAAGCGTCGCCCTGATTACGGCAGATACCTATCGCATAGGTGCGATAGATCAGCTTAAGGCCTTCGCAGACATTGCTTCGATCCCGATGTCGGTTGTCTACACACCGGACGAAATGATAGCGGCAATAAGAAAGTATTCCAGCTTCGACACGATTTACATAGACACCGTCGGTCGCAGCCAGAGAAGTGCGGACAGGATTGTCGAACTGGGAAGGTTCATCGATGCTGCCGATCCCAATGAGGTCCACCTCGTCATGAGTGCGAACTTCTCGCTGAGCACGGTCCGTGACATATACAAGAAGTTCAGAAGCCTGAAGCCCAACCGATTGCTCATTACAAAGACAGATGAGGCCGTGTCCCTCGGCATGGTTCTCAGCCTGGCCCGCGAGTCGAGACTTCCTTTTTCGTTCCTGACAAACGGGCAGAGTGTGCCGGATGATATCGAGCCTGCATCCGGTGCGAATCTCGCAAACATGATCTACAAAACCGGAGTCGAGACGAATGCTTGATCAGGCGGTAAAACTAAGGGAAGTGGTAGAGGCACAGACAAAGGTGGTGCCGATGGGCAAGCTGCCGCATAAGATAAGCGTTGTCAGCGGCAAGGGAGGGGTCGGCAAGAGCATCATCGCCTTGAATTTGGGCATAGCGCTCGCCCGGGACGGAGCTCGCGTCCTGCTGATTGACGGAAACGTGAATCTGTCGAATCTCGACATCCTTTCAGGCGTTTCTCCCGCGAATCGCCTCTTTGATGTTATCGAAGGCACGTCGCGGCTTAAGGAGGCAATCCAGGAGATTTCGCCAAACGTTTTTCTGCTTGCCGGTTCGTCGGACGGGAAACTCAAGAGACTCGGATCCAGCGATGCAGCGGTCCTGTTCAGGGAGGTCGGGTCGATGGAGCCGACGTTCAATTATGCGGTCATTGATACTGCAGGCGGGATCGTTCAGGAATCGATTTCGCTGGCGCTTCTTTCCGACGAAGTGCTCGTCGTTTCTACCCCTGAGCCCACCGCGGTAATGGATGCTTACGTCCTGGTGAAGGCAATAAAAAGGATTAACTCCAGTGCCAGCCTCAAGCTCCTCATAAACAACGCCAAGAATGAGGCGGAAGCGGAGGAAGTCAGGATGAAATTCGACCTGGTAAGCGACCATTTCCTGAATATGAAGATTGACTATGCCGGTTTTATACCGTCCGATACGTCGATGGAACAGGCGGTCAGCGTACAGACACCTTTGATGGAAGAGTTTCCCGATTCACCCTCGTCAATTGCAATAAAAACCATAGCCGAAAGAATCGCGAAGAAAAAGTAATGGAAAAGCTGGCATTAAGAATACCGTTATTAATCTTCTTCCTGGCAATCGTTTACTACATGTCGATTGGCTTTGATGCGACCGACGCAGTGATAAGGTCGTTCATGCTCGCCTTTGGAGTGGCGCTCATTATTCTCATGCTAACGCTCGTTTTGATGTTCTTCCTGACACTCCAGAAAAACAGATCAGATGACTTGCAAGCTCCCTCTCGGGAAAGAGAAGGGAAGAAAGTTGAGGTACAGGTATGACTACTCAGGAACTATGGAAAAAGTATTCGAGGCGGAGATCCGCGGCAACAAAGAAAGAACTCGTGCTCGCGTATCTGAATCTCGTGAAATTCGCCGCGAGGGCGATCAATCTCCCTTCCCGCTGCGTGTTCAACAACGAGGACCTGATGAGCATCGGTATCATCGGCCTTAACGAAGCGATAGAGAGATTCGATCCGGCCCGTGGAGTGAAGTTCGAGACCTTCGCCTCCCAGAGGATCCGCGGAATCATGCTTGATGAGATAAGAAAGGTCGACTGGCTGCCGAGGTCCGTCAGGGACAAGTATAAGAAGGCATCCAAATCGCTCAGCGAACTCAACATGGACACGGTGAACGGCGAGAAGTACGCAAAAGCGATCAACATGAGCGTGAGCGAGTTTGAGCAGATCAAGGGCTACCTGGCAAACGCCGATGCCGTTTCATTGACGAGGTCAATCGGCGAGGACATGACCCTGGAAGACGTGATCAGCGGCGACAGCGAAGTGATCGAAATGTACGAGGATGCCGAGATGAAGGAACAGCTCGTCATCGCGCTGAAGCAGCTCCCTGAAAGGGAACGGATGGTGGTCACCCTGTACTACTATGAAGAACTGACCTTCAAAGAAATCGGAAAGACGCTCGGGATAAGCGAATCGAGAGTCTCCCAGATACATTCGGAGGTCATTGCGAAGCTGAAGGCGCTCTTTAAGAAGGAAGTTGAACTATGATAGAGGTAGGACAATTGACAGACAGATTATCATCGATAAGAGAGCTGCCGACTTTCCCGACCACCGCATTGGAGGTAATGCGACTGGCGAGCGACACCGACAGCAGCGCGGCAGAGTTGGCGCAGATTATTTCCAAAGATCCTTCTTTGTCGTCACGAATATTGAGAGTCGCAAATTCGCCTTTCTACGGCTTTGCCAGGAAGATCTCGACGGTCGAGTGGGCCATCGTCGCTCTCGGATTCGAAACGCTTCGGGACACGGTTCTGTCGCTTACCCTCATATATCTCTTCAAGGGTGGATCGGCGAAGCATTTTGATCCCAGAAAGTTCTGGAAGCATTCTATGGACACTGCCTCTGCTGCAAGGTCTCTTGCAAGGGAAGTTAAATACAGGCGGCCGGGTGAGGCGTATGCAGTGGGCTTGCTGCACGACATCGGCATACTCGTGCTCTATCGCTATTTCCCCGACGATTTCGAAGAAATACAGACGTTGATAGACGAACAGAACCTCCCGCAGTCGCAGGCCGAAGCAATTGTAATCGGCAGCAATCATGCGGACGTGGGTGCGTGGCTGGCCGATAAATGGAATTTCCCTAAATATTTCGTGGAGGCCATAAGATATCACCATACCCCGGCGCTCGCGGAAATAAATGCACAGCTGACGGCGATCATTCACGTTGCGAATCAAATCGCATCAGCGACTGGGTATTCCTGCTCCGATTTGCCGATCAAGTTCGACGTCGGCGCTCTGCAGCTGATAGGCGTCGACAAACTGGGCGCCTCCTTCAAAACCCTTGCCGATAGATACGTGAACGACGATTTGTCCTCAACGGTAAAGGTGAAAATTCCGATAGTCGATTACGTGATGCAGGAAGATGCACTGGAGTCTCCTGAAACCGAAAAGGAAACTGACGAAAAGGAATTGGATGACGAAACTCTAAAGCGGTTTTTCAAAGATGCGATCAAACTCCTGCCGGCGATGGAAAGACTGGTCATTACTTTGAAGCTTTATGAGGGGCTGGAATTGAGGCAGGTCGCAAGTGTGCTGGGATACGAAGAGCCTAGAGTCGCCGAATATTATAAGGGCGCCATATCTGCTCTGCAGCAAATGGCGGAACGCGCAATCTTGACAAACAGGTTAGAGCAATGGAAAATGAAGTATTAAAGGAAAAAGTACAGAACATAATTCAGCTGCCTGCACTTCC
>JAJYOS010000103.1 GCA_021796055.1 Bacteroidota bacterium | reverse complement strand
TCGACGACGTTGCGCAACTCACGGACATTGCCCGGCCAGTTGTGCGACAACAGTTTCCGCTCCGCGGAATTCGTGAACCCTTTGACATGTTTCTTGAATTTTATATTGAAGTCTTCAAGCAGTTTCCGGGCGATCAATATCACATCCTTATCGCGTTCGCGCAGGGGGGGAACCGTTATCGAAACCACATTTATCCTGTAAAAGAGATCGCTCCTGAAACGACCCGACGATACGTCGGCCTCCAGGTTGGAGTTTGTTGCCGAAATCACTCTGAGGTCCACCGGAATTTCTTCGAGTCCCCCGACCCGTCGGATACGCCTGTTCTCGATGAACGACAGGAATTTAGCCTGAAGTCCCAGGTCCATGCTCGTTATCTCGTCCAGCACAACCGTACCGCCGCTTGCGACTTCAAGAAGACCCTTCTTCGAATTCTTGGCATCGGTAAAAGCACCCTTTTCGTACCCGAAAAGTTCCGCCTCCAGAAGGTTCGACGGGAGTGAAGCGCAATTTATCTCCAGGTAGCGTTTATCCGAATTCGGGCTCGTGTAATGTACGACCCGCGCGACGAGATTCTTGCCGACTCCGCTTTCGCCCCGAAGCAGTATTACCGCCTCGGCAACGGTCGAAAGACGTTTGATCAGTTCCCGCATGGCGTTGATAGGCTCGCTCTTCCCGATGAGGTTGTCAAAGGAGTAACGGGACTTGAACCCCGACTTAATCTCGTCGACTTCGGTGCGCAGGCGGCCGACTTCCACCGCGCGTCCGACTGCCAGTTTGAGCTCGTCGAAATTGATAGGCTTGGTAAGGTATTCGAACGCCCCTGCCTTCATCGCCCTGACAGCTGTGTCCACAGCCGCCTTCGCCGTAACGAGGATGACCGGCATCGACCGGGACAACTCTCTCAGCTTATCGATGAGTTCGATGCCGTCCATGTCTGGCATCATGACGTCGCTTATGACGACATCGGGATATTCAGCCTTGATAGCGTCAATGAGAGCAGTCGGACGGTTGAAGAACTTCATGTTGAACTGCTCGTTGCGCAATCCGTACTTCACGAGCCTGATGATATTCTCATCATCATCGAGGAAGTAAATTAAAGGTACAGCCATTATGAACAAATATAATTTACCGCCGAATTGCGCACAACATGTTTCATTTTAAAACTTTACCCGTTGCGGACTTCAGTTCGACCGGCACCTCCCGCCACGTCCAGGATCTACCCCGCTGCGAGGCATGCCTTGAGCGAATCAATGAAATAAGCACTCTCTTCATCGGTGCCGACGTTAACGCGAAGATAGTCCCCGAGCATCGGGTATGATGACACATCACGAACCAGGACACTGTTTCTCTCGAGAAGTTCTTCGAAGACCCTCGGCGCCGGCAGGCTCGTCGAAAATAGGAAGAAGTTGGAATCAGACTGAACAACGCTCACGCCGCTCATTTTCTTCAACTCGCCCGTCATCTTTGTCATCTGCCGCTTCAGGAAATCGATTCGTTCGCTGAAGAGGCCGCGGTGCTCCAGGAGTTTTATCGCAGTGAACTCGGAAAGCGGATTGACCGTGAAGGGAATCTTCACCTTCAATATCTCGTATGTCGTATCCGGATGTGCCGCGAGATAACCTATCCTCAGTCCGGCCAGACTGAACGCCTTTGAAAAAGTTCTCAGCACAACGAGGTTCTTGTGGCTTTTGGTCAGTCCTATGGCGCTTTCATTCGGAGAAAATTCAATGTACGCCTCGTCGAGGAGCACGATAGCGTTCGTCGAACCGAGCAGCTTCTCAATGAAGCCTGACTTGACGGATTTCCCGGTCGGGTTGTTGGGAGAGCCGATGATAATTAAGCCGGACTTCATGGCGCGCGCCGTGTTGAGTATCTTCGGCTCGTCGAAATTCAATTCGGCGTCGGCAAACACTTTCAGCACATTTCCGCCCAGGATCCTGACAACCTTTTCGAACAGATAGAAAGTCGGCTGTGGAATCAGGACATCCGTGCCGTCTTTCACTATGGACATGGCAACCGTGTAGATCAGTTCATTTGATCCGTTCGCCACTATGAACGATTTCACCGGCAGACCGTAAATTTCCGCGAATCGTTTAGGCAGATTGCTTGAAAACACTTCAGGGTACCGGTTCCAGTTTATCCTGATGAACTCGTCGATAATCTCCTTCTTCAATTCCACCGGAATATCGAAGGGACTTTCGTTCTGGTTGAGTTTTATCTTAGCAGGGTGACCCGATACGTTGTACGGCGAGAGCTCGAGCACACTTTTCCTGAAATTATCTTTTATGTCCACCTTTTTCCCTAACGCTGATTGAAAGAGCATGAGCTGTCAGTCCTTCGTTCCGGGCGAATATACGGATCTTGTCCGCATCGCGTTCGAAAGCCTTCTTCGAGTAATGGATCACGCTGGATCGTTTCACGAAAGCATCGACCCCCAGGACTGACGAGAACCGGGCTGTGCCGCCTGTCGGGAGGACGTGGCTCGGGCCGGCAAAGTAATCTCCTACCGGCTCAGGCGAATAATCGCCGATAAACACTGCGCCGGCGTTGGTTATCTGTCCGAGGATTTCCCATGCCGATCCGGCAATCACTTCCAGATGTTCCGGCGCAATCCTGTTGACCAGCGCTACTGCTTCGGAAATACTGGCGGCCACAAATGATGCTCCGTTTCGTCTCAGAGATTCGGAGGCAGTCTTTTTTCTTGAAAGGTTCTCCAGGAATTCCCCCAGTTTCCGCCTCACCTTCCTGGCCAGGTTCCTGTCGACGGTCACGAGTATGGCGGCCGCGTTGCTATCGTGTTCTGCCTGGGCGAGAAGGTCCGCAGCGACATGCGCAGGATCCGCCGAGGAGTCAGCCAGGACTACAACTTCGCTCGGTCCCGCGATCATGTCTATGTCCACATCGCCGTAGACTATCTTTTTTGCCGCCGCTACGTACACGTTTCCCGGGCCGACGATCTTGTCGACTCTGGTCACCGATTCGGTCCCATACGCTGCCGCCGCAATCCCCTGCGCACCGCCGACCGAGTACACATGTTCGATACCTAGAATGCTGCAAGTGGCGAGGACAATGCGGTTCACCATCCCGTCGCGATTCGGCGGCGTCATCACGTGAATCTCCTTCACCCCCGCCACCTGTGCCGGGATGGCATTCATTATCACGGTAGATGGGTACGCGGCTGTTCCGCCGGGGACGTAGAGGCCGACGCGCTCGAGCGGGATTACGCGCTGACCCAGCACACTTCCGTCTTCCGCGTGTATCATCCACGAGTTCTGTCTCTGGTTCTCGTGATACCTCCTCACATTGGCCGCAGCCTCGTATAAAATTTCCAGAATCTTCTCGTTTACGTCGTCCCTCGCCTTCCCGATTTCCTCCTTAGACACTTTGATACGTGACAATCGCACGCCGTCGAACTCCTGAGTATACCTGATAAGCGCGGCGTCACCTTCGGTCCGCACACCATTGACGATAGATGTGACTTTCGAAATCAGGCCGCTGTCGAGAGCGAGGTTCCTGCCCATGATTCTTTTCAGGCGTTCCGCTGCCTCGATGCTCCCCGCTTTCAGAACCGGAAATATCTCTTTGTCTTTCATGCTAAATAATTTATGTGAGAACGCAGTTCTTTCCAATTCTAATGTAACGGACTGCATCCGGGTGCAAACGATATCGAACGGGCTTATCGGAAATCAGGCGGGCTAAAAAAGCATTTCCAATACCGCACCGAAAAGGTCGTGGTACATACCCGAATTCCACTCGGGATTTTTCGCATATGATATTTCCAGGGATGTGACCGGCAAGGCGGGGAGTACAAGTTTCACCGGGAATCGAAGAGAGAAGCCGTAGGAAAATCCGGTGCCCAGTCGTGAGATGGAGAGATTGTTCTGCGTGTCGGTCCCGGCCGTCACCGGGGTCTTCAGAGTGTACCCGATCCGCACGGCAAGCACTCCCAGCGCCATCGTCTCAAGCCCTATCCTGTACTGGTCACGTTGCCAGGAGAAGTTATCGACGGGAGACGAGTTGCTGAACAGATGCGAGTAATCGATAGCGCCCGTCAACCTGAACAACTCGTAATCGGCGAGGCGGTAATTTGACGCAAAGGTGTACGCGATCCCGCATCCGAATGTCTGGGGAAGGTTCACATCAACGGTCATACCCGGAGTCAGAGGATGTCCACCGCCCCACGTCGTCCTGGCCAGGACATTTGTGAAGACAATTCCGGTGGAGAAAATCGCCCTGAAGAAGGTATTGTCGGCGAGCGTCGTCCGATTCATTGCTCCCAGGTCAAATGTGAATTTCTTGAGACGATATTGCCAGGTACCGCCGGGAATCGCGACCTGCTTCATGAGAGTCGCGTATTTACCGGTGATCCCCAGCGAGAATCCAAGCGGGATTTCTCCGGCTATCCCAACGGCAGTCACTGTAGTTCTCCAACCAGCCATGCTAAAAGCCTCGAACGCTGCGCCCATTCCCACCGGACCGACCGGTAGCGCCATTGAAGCGTTCACCGAGCTGAGACCGCCATTTGAAAGAAAACCGGTGGGAGAATCAGGAAGATACAACTCTCCCTTTCCGCGCGAGAAATACTCGTAGTCACCGGCAATGTAGATATTGGACGCATACCCGAGTTTCGCCGGATTCAGCAGGACAGAGTGCGCAAAATCCGGATCGGCCACGTAGGCCGACATCGCGGCTGCCCTGCTTCCCAGAATGTAGCCGTCCCCAAGAAACAATGACTGGGAAAAGGCAGCGTTGACAGACGAAAGAAAAACGACTAGTACAAGTACGCCGGTCGCCTCAGAAGTCGCCGCCCAGCGAGAAGTAAAACGTCGGATTGTGGAAGCCCTCAATATCATACTGCCACGCATAATCAAACCTCAGCACAAAATACAAAAAAGGAACCCTCGCTCCAAAACCCGACCCGACCAGAAGGTCACGTGTGACAAGGCTGCCCGAGGCATTCTTCCCGAACGGTTTGTACGTCGACACTGAGTTGAAGGCGCTCCCGGCGTCCGTAAAAATGACTCCCTCGATGTTGGAAAGTAGTATCGGCAGCAGGCCGGGCACGAAGTAACGAACCAGGGGGAAACGTATTTCAAGGTTCGCCAGAAAATACTTTGTTCCGAGCTGGGTGTCGTAATCATATCCACGCAGCGGGAAGACCGGCGTCAGGAACGCGTAGTCTCCGACACTGTTGATCGGTATCAGCTCGGTGTTGTAACTGCGGTTAATCCAGTTGCTCACGCCGCCGATGAAAAACTTCTGCGGGTCGGGGCCTGTGCTCGCCGCTCCGGCGAGCCGAACGGCAAATACGTTTTCATCAAGAAACGGAAGGTACGTCCGGTAGTCGATCCCGGCTGTCTCAAAGCCGAGGAAACTCTCGGATATCTTCGGCACTACGGTGAGGGTCAAGCTGTACCGCGTCCCGTTCACGGGAGCAAAGTATCCGTCCAGCGAATTGTCTTTTACATAACTCAACGAGCCCATGACGGCGTTAGCTGATGCTCCGGGATCGGCCGGGTTGTCTATGTTCTGCCTTGAAATCCCGAGATAAGAAACGTCGAGGTCGAGACGTCTGAACCTGTCGAACGGTCTCGAGAACGATAAGTCTCCGATCAGAGCCTGGAATCTGTTGAGTTCATAATAGCCGGTTGCGTTATCGTACAAGTACAGGAAGTTAGCCGTGTGAATCAGTCCCACTCCGTAGTTCACTCGTGATGCAAGGTTCGAGTACGACAAGGCATAATCACTGTTCTGCAGGTCAATTTGAAAGTCTGTGTACAGGTCGATCTCGTTGTTGCCCAGCATGTCGCTGAAGGCAACCTCGGTCGCGCCCTGGAAACCGTAGAGGGTATTATAGCCCGCCCCGCCTGTGATGATGTCGGGCGAAAAATCAATCTTGTAGGGAAAGGGAACAAAATTGCCGGACGAATCGATGTCCCCTTTAAGAAGGAACGGCGATACCTTAGGCTTGCTCGATTCGTCTTGATACCTCGATGAGAAGACCATCTGGCTGAACTCGTAAGTTGTGGATGCACCGTACAGTGATCCAAGGCTGTCGGAAGCCGAGCCGGTGTCGACCCGCGCAGCGATTTCGTTCCGGCTGAAGAACCGGCGGACGTAATCAGTCGGCGCCAACGGTCCCTTCAATTCGTGGCTCAGGGGGAGATTCATAGTGAAGACATCATAGCCGCCGTAGTTAAGGGACGTGAATGCAATCTTCTCGCCGTTCGCCGACATCGAGGGCTCATTGATACCATACAGAGAATTCGTGAGCGGGACTGTGTGCCCGGTAGCAAAGTCCTTATAATAGAGGTTGTCGATACCATTCCTGCTCGATTCGAAAATGAGCCCTTTGCCGTCCGGCGTCGGCAGCGGGTAGGTATTATCTCCGCCGTGTGCGACTACGTTCGGCGTGTTGGGAAAATTCGAATGAGTAATCCTCTGT
This sequence comes from Bacteroidota bacterium, assembly GCA_021796055.1. The sequence goes on along the minus strand of JAJYOS010000103.1, from coordinate 5,256 downwards.
ATCTTTCCGGAGGCAACATCGATCGAAAAGATGTCCAACGGATTTCCGGCCGCCCAGTGAGCAAGCGCGAGCGGATTGCTTTCCTGGTACAGGCTGTCGCCGCGGTCCGAAGCGAAATAGATCTTCTTGCTGTCCGGAGACCAGTAAGGCTGCTGATCCGTAAAGATATCGTTCGTGAGGTTCCGTAATTCATGAGTCTTGAGATTGTAAACATAAATGTCCGACTCCAGGGGCTTATAAGCCGATATTGCAAGTTCATTGCCATCCGGAGAAAAATTGATTCCATCTATGCCATCCAGAGACAAATCGGGAAGCTCTTTTGTGGCACCCGTGACGGCGTTTATCATAAAAATGTCGTCGTACTCACCCGTCTTTGAAGCCACTGCTACTTCTTTCCCGTCGGGAGACCAGGCTATGCCGGGCGTCAGAAGATGCAGTTCCTCGAAATTCGCAGACCTGCTCCCTTTCACCAGGGTGCGGATTCGCTGCCCTGTCACCGTCGATACCATTACCACGTCGAAGTACCCGGTCCGGTCGGTGATGAACGCGACCTTGTCCCCGTTGGGCGAGATGACGGGACTTGTGTTGTAAACACTCTCGTCTTTCCGGTGATCGGTCACCCGCTGGGCGAAACTTGCAAGCGACTGCCTTACCCCGACTTCGGGAAAATATTCCTTCCGGTTGTATTTTTGCCAGGCATCTGAAAGCTGGTCGACGTTCATGCCGATTGCCCTTTCGAATCCTTTGTCGACACTATGCGTGGCAAGGACTGCATTGACTATCTCGCCAACCTTCTCGTGGCCATATTTTTCATCGATATAATGCCAGACCGATTCCCCTCCTCTGTAGCAAAGATAACCCTGGAGATAGTTGATCGGCGGCATGTAGTCGTTTACCGTAGCGTCGATCAGGAACTGGTCCGAGTTAACCTCCCAATGGTTGAGTGACTGGTATTCGGCCATGCCCTCGTTGAACCACGTCGGGATCTGGAATGTTATGTTGTGCTCTATTATTGATTGAACCGAACCGCCGTAGAACATTTCGTCGAATACTGCGTGAACCAGTTCGTGGTGGACAACGTGGCGCATCAGACTCAGGCTTCCCTCCCAGGGGAGCACTACTCTGTTTTTGTATAGCTCCGTCACGCCGCCGGTTCCCTCCTCAAGATACTCCGGGATGATGTTGTTTTGCTGAAAATCGTTGTGAGAATTGAATATCGCGATGTTGATCCTTTTGTTAATCTGATAGTGGAAGCTCGCACAGATAGATGTCACCGAACTCTCGGCCTCAGCGGCGACAAACTGAGCGAGTTCGTAACCGCCCTTTGTGAAGTAGACATTGAAGTGCGTGGATCTGATATACTCCCAATTGAAGTCCAGATAATGAACTTTGTTCTTGCCGAAATCCTGCGCCGAAAGCGGGGACGCAATTGCAAGAAGCATGATCGCAAAGAAAAGCTTTCTCATGGTAATCCTTCAGGTTAGATAAGTGTACTTATGGAATCTCGTGGTTCGGGACACATCACTTTGATTGAGTCGTTACCAGGTGATCCTTTGAGTCGCGCCAGAAATGTGGCGGGTCGTTTTCAATTTAAGTGCGTTAATCGGTATCTTCGTCCTCGATCGAGAAGAGTGATTTGAACGCAATTCTGCAGAAGAGGCGATTCACCTCCTCAGTAGGACGCGTAATCTGAGTCGTTTCTGCGCCCCACTCCCCTTCGAGCCGGGTTAAATGAATAAAGAACATCAAATTACTTAACAGATGAACCTCAAAAACAGTTTCTACGGCATCAATATTCTTAGACGTATAAGTATAAAAAGAGTAATATGGAGACCCGGAAATTGGGCCGTTCTATCTTACTATCATCTTCAACGCATCTATCTTTCTTCCATCCGACCGCAAGACCTGGAACTGGGATTTCCCGATATTGAACACCTCACCACGGGATGGGATCCTCCCCAAATATGACGTTACCAGGCCGGCAATAGTGGCGAAATCGCCTTCGGGCAGCTTCACTCCGGCAGCCGCCTCGACCTCCGCCATTTCCGCGTTTCCCTGCAGGATGAACTGCCGTGCACCCACCGATTTGACTCTCTCCTCGCTGAACCGCACAGCGACATCTCCCAGGAACAGCTCCATCACGTCCGATGAGGTAACCAAACCTGAAGTCCCCCCAAACTCATCTATAAGAATGGCGACGTACACTTTTTCAGTCCTGAATTCATCGAGCAAATCTATCACCGTGATGCTCTCAGGTACGAACAACACGTCGCTCAACAGCTCATCAACGAGCTCCACTTCCCTGAATATATCTTTCGCGTAGGCAACGCCGACTACATTATCGATGCTTGAGTCATAAACAATGACTTTGGTCTTACTGGTCTTCTCGAATATTTCCCGGAGCTTCCCGATCTTTGTCCCCAATTTGGCCGAGACGATTTCAGTGCGTGGAACCGCGATGCTGCGCACGGGGACACCGGCATTCTCAAGCAGCCGCCTGATCAAGTCGGATTCTATTTTATCCAGGTATCCGCTGCTTACCGTGCTTCCAAGAAACCGGTAGACATCCCGCCTCTGAAACATCAGAGATCCCGAAGTCGGCGAACGGAAAACCACTCGTGCGATAAAAGTTGAGACACGCGCAGTGACATTCACGATCGGGCTTGTTATGACCGCGAATGTCCTCACGAGCGGCATAAGCAGCCTCGCCGCTTTTTCAGGACTCTCGATTGCCAGACTCTTGGGAATCAATTCACCGAGCATAAATCCGATAACGGTCGTAAAGCCGATCACCTCCGGCAAGTTCATCCCCAGCGTGCCGTGAAAGAATATTTCCGCAACCGAAGAAAACAAGGTGACGAAAAGATTGCCTGCGACAACTACGGTTGCGAAAAACACCTCGTTGTTTTGAAGAAAGTAGAGAATCGAACGGGTTTTGCCGCCGGGCGGCAAGTCGACGACAAGGGCGACTTTGTCGGCCGAGACGAAGGAGGTCTCAGCGGCCGCGAAGAGTGCCATGAATAAGAGTATGACAGACAGAAGAATCGCTTCGCTCATCCCGATCTTTCAGGAGCAATGCGCGTCGGGGCGTCGCGTCCGCTCATCCCAAACCGCAGGCTTTCTGCCGCTGGTCATCGGGTCTCCAGTTTGCCTCTGTTCTGCTTCACCTTATCGGCAACGATGACAATCAGAAGAACGATGACCGATGCTAAAACATCCCACAGAAAATCCTTTAATTCCATCCGCCTCCCGGGTGTGAAGGACTGGTGATATTCGTCGGTCGCCCCGTATAGCATCACGAAAAGGAGGGCAGCGAGCAGGCTGAACTCCCTCAAGAGCCTGCTGTAGTTCTGGAATCGTAACGCCCTGTATCCCAGATAGTACAACATGCCGAACAACAGCAGATGAGCGATAAGATGAGCGTCCTTAAACTCCAAAGGCGACAGTGTCGACCCCGGAAGGGAGGACAATACGAAAATCAATCCCATCCAGACAAGTACAGGAAGTTGGAATCTCACAAAATCAGGAAATTCGCCGAAACTCAAACACGTCTCCATCAATCACCTTCTTGAAGGCCTGTGGCAGCGAATCGATTACGTCTGAAGCAATCAGCGAATATACCCCCTTTGACTCGAGGGCGATATCGCCTGCGACACTGTGCAGGTACACTCCGGCAATTGCGGCGTCGACAGGCCCCAACTTTTGTCCCATCATAGCGGCGATTATCCCCGTCAGGACATCGCCCATGCCGGCAGTTGCCATGCCCGGATTACCGTGGACATTTACGTAGACTTTTCCTTCCTTCGTTCCGATGACTGTCGGTGAGCCTTTCAAAACCAGTGTCAATTTATTGTCTTTCGCATAGCGTCGCGCCATTTCGATCCGGTTCTTGGATATCTCTTCAACGGAGAACTTGGTCAGCCTGCTGAATTCGCCGTGATGCGGCGTAAGGATGAGTTCTGCATGCGTTTCATGCAATATGTCCGGCTGGTCGGCTATGGCATTCAAGCCGTCGGCGTCCACCAGTACAGCGCCATCATGGCTCCGGAGAATCTTCGCCACCAGCTGGGACGTTTCCTGGTTTCGCGAGAGCCCCGGCCCGACGACCAGGACGTTCGCCCATTCAAGATTCTTCTGTATCTGGAGCAGAACTGCAAGAGAGAGAGAGCCATCACCCGTCTGAGGAAGCGGGACGGTCATGACCTCGGTCAGCTGAGATTCATACACGTTGTTCAGCTCGGAAGGCACGCCGAGCACAACAGCTCCGGCTCCGGCCCGCATCGCCGCTCGTCCGACCATGATCCCCGCTCCGGTCATGCCGACGGAGCCTACGAGGGCGAACACTTTTCCGACGGCATGCTTGTAAGTTTCGGCTCTTCTTTGCGGCAGGAGGTCTTTGACATCGCTTGCCCCGATGACATAAGTATCAATATTGGTAGTGGCGGCCAGGCCGTCAGGCAAACCGATGTCGATGACGCTGATCTCACCTGCATTTTCTTTCCCATCATTCATAATGAGGCCGCGTTTCAGTTTTCCCATCGTCACTGTGGCAGCCGCTCTCGGAGACATCGTATAAGCAGTTCCATCGTCGGAGTTAAGTCCGCTGGGTAAATCTACCGCGAGAATGGGAGTAAATGCATCCACCATCATCTGAATCGCTCTCTTGGCGGCGTCTTGAGGCTCGTCCGAAAGTCCTGTTCCGAAGACGGCATCGATGACAAGATCATAATCATTGAGAGAGAGAGAATCGGCGACCTGCTCAAATTCCTGGATTTGTATCTTTGCGTGTTCAGAGGAGAGTTTTTTCGCCTTTTCAAGAAATGTTTTGACGTCTCCCGAGATTTCCGATTCCGATCCGATCAGAAGCACGTTTACATCGGCGCCCATTTGGGCCAGATATGATGCCGCCCCAAGGCCGTCCCCGCCGTTATTACCTTTACCGCATATTATCGCGATGCGTTTGCCGCGAGCATCACCCAAAAGGTTCCCCGCAACTTTGGAAACTCCGAGGCTTGCCTTGTCCATAAGGGCTACCCCGGTCACTTTGCCGCTTTCGACGGCCTCCCGGTCACACCCCTTCATTTCGTCCGCTGTCAGCAAATATTCCATGTTAGCTCCGCTTGAAGATAAAAAAAGCCGCCCCAAGATAGAAGCGGCTGATCAAATTCGCAAGAAGACTTTTCAAGCATCAGAACAATCTCTCAGTCAGTGCCACGACATATCCTGGGGTGAGGCCAAGCTCGATTACCGCAGCCG
>JAJYOS010000102.1 GCA_021796055.1 Bacteroidota bacterium | reverse complement strand
TGACGGTAGTTGAATAGGCTCCGGGACGTTGATATGATAGTGACCACTTTTTCTCCCAAATCTTCAGGAGTTCGTCAAGTTCAAGGCGTATTTCAGAGATATCGATCGAAAGATCGCTCAGTCCCTCCGTTGCCTCGATTATGGCCTGAATATTATTCTGTGCAGTTTCCAGCCTGGTGCCACGGCCGTCAATCGACTGTAGTTTGTCAATAGACTCTTCGATCCTCTTGGCATCTTTCCTGCTCGCGGTCGTGATGCCGGAGAGTCGGCTCAGAACATCCTGAAGCAAATCTGTCGAGTTAAACTCTATTTCGAACGAAAGGTCGTAATTGCCGCAGAGACGAAACTCACTCCCGTTGTTGTACCTGAGTTCCGTACCGAGTGCGTAGTTGCCTGCGATGTCCGGCAGGTTGAGATAGTAGCCGAAGTTCGCTTTTTCACTGCCACCCAAGGACTTGAGCCAAGTGATGGTGTTGTCCTTCCGCGTTCCTTGAGGCGTTATGGTGTCGGCCGCGATCTTGTCCGGCAAGGTTTCGATCATCTTGATATCGGCCGGTTCGGAGGAGTTATTGAGCGTTATCTTTACGGGAGCGCTGTCTAAAGCCCGTACGTGGTGCTCGGCCGGACGTACATAATTGAGGCTGTTAATAAGGAGGGCTGCAGCTTGCACCTGATCCGGACTGGACAGCAGGTCAAAAGTGTAAGTAATCACCCTCCCCCTGCCGTACTGGTTGAAAATGATTGCGGGGTAATTGCTGCGTTTGTCTGTGACATAGCCGAAGCTCTGGGCAGTAGTTGCGGTTATGATCGAGACAATGTCTTTCCCACGGGTTTCAATAGTGCTTACATTGCTGATGGGGCTATCGGTAAGCGTTATCGAGAGATCCCTATTTGAGGTTTCTCCAAAGAACTTGACGCCGAAGACATCGCTTAGCGATGGATCGTCGTCGGGACGTGTCCTGATGAACAGCAGGCCATCTCCATAATAGACCGACTCCCTGAGTTCAGCTCCGAGACTTTCGTCCTTAAAGTCCGGAAGGAGGTACGTGTTGTAGCGGCCTGTGCGGATCGCGGCTTTGAAGTCGACCTCATCATCCGGAAGATAATAGGCTATTCCTGCGGATTTCAGGATTGATTCAAGCCCGGCGATGGATGTATCGTCGTTTCCGCATCGATTGCCGTTTTTTCCTGAATCATCATTGTTGCTCTGGTCATGATGATTCCGCCAAGCGCCGATGAGCACGTTGAGTGAAGTATCAAGGTTTTTGGTAACTTCTAGGGAAACTAGGCGAACGGTTACAGATGTGGCTGTTTCTTCGTTTAGAACATTGTCTATTGTTTTGAAGGCTATCGCGTGTTGCCCGGCAAGGAGACCCGAAAGGTTGAAGACGTCAGCGTAGGTCTGCCACTGACCGCTGTCAATGCTGTAGCTCGCGGTCTTCACCCCCGAGAGATTATCCGAGGCAACAAGGGTGAACTGGGTCGTCGGAGACACAGTGCTGATAGCATCGGACGAGACGGGGTCTGTGGCCGAAATGGTGGTCACCGGCGACGTTTTGTCCAGAACGAACGTGAGACTTTTGTTCAGTTCAATATTCTCAAGATTGTCAATGGACCGGTAGGTTATTGTGTGCGTCCCGTCCTGATAAGCGGCAAGGGTAATGGGGCCTGCCAACTCAGTGAACGTACTGCTGCTGTCAACGCTATATTCAGTTTTTAGTATGCCACATGCGGTATCTACAGCGGACAGAGTTATAGGAGTGCTGGCGCCTATATACTGTGTCCCTCCAGAGGTATATTGCGGCGAACCGATAGTAGCAGCGGTTGCAGGAGGCGTATTGTCGACAATGACCGAGAGCACCTTATCACCCTCGACGTTTCCGACATTGTCAGTGCTGTGGTAGGATATTGTGTGGGTACCTTCAGTAGTCAGAGTGAACTGCGTGTAAACTGTCCAAGAACCGGCATCGACCTTGTATTCGGTCTTTGCAACGCCAGAGCTGTTGTCAGTCGCAACAATCGTAAACGGCGTTGCACTTGTTACATAAGCCTTATTATCGAAAGACAAGTATTGCGGCATGCCAAAGGTGATAGTAGTTACAGGCGGAGTCGTGTCAGCGGGTTTGATCTCGACCGAATTTTGAAATATTTTGTTCCCGCTCTGGAAATATATCCCGTAGAAGAGCCGGTCCTTCGTGATCGTCGTGAGCGGTACGTTGAAGGTCAGCGTAACAGGCTGAGAACTCAGAAAGAAGGGCTGTATGCTATTGTATGCTCCATAGCGGATAACCGCCATATACGTGCCATCCTCAGACTGAGACTGCTTGGCTATCGTCAGGGTCAGGACAGCTGTATCATTGCTGCGGTATGCTTCTTTATCTAGTGCGGCCGCCACCCCGACATTGACGCCAACGACATTGAATCCGGTCTGCCCGGTCGTACCCTGGGACTGGGTCGATGTGAGGGCGTAGTTGGCAAGATAGGCTTGCGGGACTGCATCTTCGGGCACGGAAGAGTTGAAAGCATAATACTTCTCTTCACCCGGTTGCAATGTGATAGATTCGGATTGATTCATCAATTCCGCAGCTGCTACCGCAAGACTAGCCGAGCCTGCCAGAGTGCCCGTGTTCTTGACGCCAAAGGAAAATGTCGCCTGGTTGCCCACGGTAAATACAGGGTTCGCGGGGACGGAAGAGATCTCGAATATGGGTCCAAGGACCCTGACCTGAGTCTGGTTGGTGGCGAGCTGTTGACCCGTCGTGCTGTAAAGAGTGACGGTAGTTGAATAGGCTCCGGGCAGTATCCCCGAGGAATCTACGTTGAGAACGTAATTCTGTGCTGTCTGGGTTTTGAGGCTTGCAACCGGGGTTTCACCGCGCCAGACCGCCTTGCCTTGGTTGTTCATGACCGCTACGGCAATGCTGCCGTTCAGGTCGTTATAGCCGCCGTTAAGCACGTTGAGTGTGAGCGGAATCAGATTGTTCGTTCCCTGGATGCCCGCTGTCGTCGTCATAGCGACATCGGGGTCCTTTGCAACAACAAATGACGTCGATGAGGAAGCAGTTGGCAGGAGACTCGAAGCTGAGAGCTGATAAGTTCCTTTAGTCAGCGTATAGGTAAGCGTATCGGTTATGCTTCCCCCCTTGGGCAAATAATATGTCTTCGTCTGATTTGAAGCCGTGGGTGAGAGGGTATACGTCACTGACACGGATTCATCCACCGATCCCGTATTGGTAACAGTTACCGGGAACGAAATCATTCCTTCGGAATAGATTTGGCCCATTTCGCCTGATCCCATGGTTATCTGTGCCGCTTCTCCATACAAGACGGTCTTTGATACGGTCTGCGTTATGTCTCCCGATATGTTGACGGTATAGATTGTCCCCGTGTTAATCTGTCGGGTGTAGTCTAAAAGAATTGATCGACCTGCTGGTAGTGCGATTGAATTGGAATCGATTACGTTACTTCCCGTAGCATTAACGGAATACTGTAAATTGGTGTCGATCTTTCCTGTATTTGTCAGCTGAACAGTGAGATCAAAAGGGTTGCGGTTTACTACATCCGGGCCGGTAATGGTTCCGGAAACCGCGGGTATAGCCACGTCATATTGGTCCGTGATCGCTGCCAGCGTAGTAGTGTTCTGCAGGACGTTTCCTGTCAGCAGGTATGAGCCCGATGCTCCTGCAGTTGCGGTAACTGTAAAGGGATAACTGCCGTTGGCAGGCACATCAATTGTAGTACTATATAAATTTTGGCTGCCGCTCTTCGAATCCTTGCTGCTAAGCGATAGGCTTAAACCAGATGCGGGCACTGTCGAAAGATTTATCACCTGACCGGTTATCGTAATCGTATCACCGACTTTGTATATTTTTTTATCCGTGGACAAGGAGAGAACTGTGTTCCCATCAATTACGTAAAATGGATATTCCGCAATTGTAATAGTCTGTCCCAGTCCGTTCTTCAACTCCTCTTGAAGATAGAGTTTGCCCGTAGCGTTAAGCATGCCAATTGCGTTTGGATATTGTTGCGCTGTATTTGCAGATTGAGTAACCGGAAGAGTGGTTTCGAAAAGCGTTTCAGAACCTACACTGAATGGAACCATTCTCTGAATCCGATGGTTATAAGTATCCGCCACAAATACTGAGCCGTCAGGGCCGAATGCTACGCCCATAGGCCTATAAAACTGTCCATTGCCGCTGCCGTAACTTCCCAATTGGGCAAGATGGTTTCCGTTACTGTCGGATATATGAATTTGGTTGTTATCAGGCTCCGTCACATATATCGACCCATCAGGAACGACCGCAACGCCAAAAGGATTGCCGTTGCCCCATTGGGTTAAATAGTTTCCGTTGCTGTCGAATTTCTGGATGCGGTTGTTGTAATAATCCGCCACATATACTGACCCGTCTGGACCGACTGCTACGCCTTCGGGATTACTAAATTGACCGTTGCCTCCGCCGAAAATTCCCCATGCGGTTAGATAGTTTCCGTTGCTGTCGAGCTTCTGGATTCGATTATTACTTGTATCCGATACAATCACAGACCCATCAGGAGTTATTGCTATGCCCTGCGGGTAACCGAACTGACCGTTGCCACCGCCTTGGCCCCCCCATTTTGCAATAAAGTTACCGTTGTCGTCAAACTTCTGGATACGGTTGTTTTGAGTATCCGCCACATAGACTGACCCGTCAAAACCGACTGCTACGCCTTGAGGAACATTAAATTGACCATTCCCACTGCCAAAACCGCCCCATTGGGTTAAATAGTTTCCGTTGCTGCCAAACTTCTGGATATTGTCGCTATAGGTATCTGTCACATATACTGACCCGTCAGGACCGATTGCTACACCATAAGGAATACAAAACTGACCTTTCACGATGGCACCGCACATGTAACCGCCCCATTGGGTTAAATAGTTTCCGGTGCTGCCGAGCTTTTGGATACGGTGGTTTCCAGTATCCGCCACATATACTGACCCGTCAGCACTGACTGCTACGCCTTGAGGAAGACTAAATTGACCATAGCCACTGCCCCAGTGACTTCCCCAAGCGGCTAGAAAATTGCCGTTGCTGTCGAACTTCTGGATACGGCTGTTATTAGTATCTGCCACATATACTGATCCATCAGGACCGGCTGCTACACCATAAGGAGAATTAAACTGACTATTCCCGGTGCCGTAAATTCCCCATGCAGTCAGATAGTTGCCGTTGCCGTCGAACTTCTGGATACGGTTGTTATTAGTATCTGCCACATATAATGATCCATCAGGACCGACTGCTACACCGCGAGGAGAATTAAACTGACTATTCCCGCTGCCGTAAATTCCCCATGCGGTCAGATAGTTTCCGTCGCCGTCGAACTTCTGGATACGGTTGTTATTAGTATCTGCCACATATACTGATCCATCAAGACCGGCTGCTACACCTCCAGGATAATCAAATTGACCATTGTTGCCGCCAGAACTTCCCCATTTAGTTAAAAAGTTTCCATTTCTATCCAATTTCACCATCTGGTTGTTATTGCGATCTACAACATAAACAGAACCATCAGAAGCAATAGCGACTCCAGAAGGCCCACTAAATGGCAACCAGCCCGATTTTGGCAAGAAATGGGAGAACTGACCTGTACCAGTTGCTTTTTCCCTCGTTACAATAACTTTTAGACTTCCGTTATCTATTCCATATTGACCGTTGGTAATACTTGCTATCCCGGTAACCGGTTCTGTTTTTTGATATACATCTTTATCTGTCATAACGGACAGACCGGCCTGAAGACCGTTAATAGTCAGAGACGTATTGAGATACGACAACTTGCCTGTCTTTGTGTCCCGTAAGGTGACAGAGAGGAGCGCCAGATTGCTTGAAATTTGGGAGGGTAACTGGATATCGGCGAGGGGTTTCTTTTCACCTGCGAAGATTGAATCTGAGATATTGCCTTGATAGAGAACCTTGCTCGTGTTATCCGTAAGCGTAAATTGCTGCGTGGTATAAGCTGTATCGATTGATCCCTGGTTTTCTACAGTCAAATTAATCACGCCCCCTGCTGCATATTGAGATGTGGCAGCAAGGCCCAACACCAACAGAGAATCCTGCAGGGCAATCTTCGCTGTTTGCATCACCGAACTGCCGGATGGGAAAGTCAGGCTTGCATTAACATAATGTTGGCCCGCGAGGACGGTCGATGGAATTTGTATTGCGAATTGCACAGGCAGGGTCTGTCCCTGGCTGATGCTTACACTTTGTGAGTTTGTGTATCCTGCATCCGGAACTGATAGGGTAAGGGTAACGCCGTCAATATTAAATTTTCCGGTGTTTATCAAATTCAGCCCTACATTGACGGTATCGCGGACCATGTAGGTGATCTTATCAAAAGAAAAGGTGCCTATGAGAGAATTAGGAATTGTTGTGCTCGTCGCACTGCCTGTCCTCGTTTCATCGGATGGGGTATACGCCAGAACATAATTGCCTAACTTGAGCGATGGGATGGATACCGGAACGCTCACGGTCGTCGCCCCTCCGACGCCGATGCTGTATGTCTGGCTGCCGCTCGATACAGTCGTACCGTTTGGATCAGTAAGGCTGATATTTATGATTCCGGATGAAATAGCCACTCTGCCGCTGTTGTTTACATCGAACGATACGAAGCCCGCGCCTGCGGAAAGAGGCGATGAAAGATTCGGCGTCACCGAAATCCGGCTCTTGAGCGGAGTGGCCATAACAGTAACTATCGAGGGAACGCTGTCTATAAAATGGTCATTGACAATAAGCTGAAGGACATACGTCCCAGGCAGGTCTGGAGTGAAAGTCGGTATCACTATATGCGGATCGGATAACGTTGCCCCGCTGCCATTTGGCTTTGCTACGAAACTCCATGAATATACCAGTGGATCGCCGTCAGGATCATTGCTTGCACTCCCATTGAGAGCAATCTCATAGCTCTGTTCGCCGGTCTGGTTCGCGCCCGCATTGGCAACAGGGGCCTGGTTGGCCTGAGAAAGAGACGCCTCGCCCTCTGGGGAGTAAGTGACGCGGTAAGTCTGGTACAGGCTGGATGTGGCCGTCCCGGTAAGGGAAGTGCTGAGGTTGGTTGTTCCGTCACTCGTCGTTCCTTCTATATCTATTGTATAGGGGCCGTCACCCGTTCCGATGATTTTTAAAATATAATTTCCTTGCAGCGGCTCTGCAACCGATAATATTTTTGCAGGATCGGACGGTATGTCATCACCATCCAGGGAACTTGGCGCATCTTCCTGATAATATAACGACATGGGATTTTCCTGAAGCGTTTCCCCCTTGTCAGGATCAAATCCTGTTTTTCTATTCATCGGGTCGATGATCTCCATTTCAACGGGCGAATGGGCCGTGAACCGGAGGTCGCTTGTCTTGGGTTGCCTATTACTGTATCCGCCTTCGAACCGATAAATTCGCAGTGGTGTAAAGCTCGCATATAATTTATTCAAAGGCCAAGGGACTTGACCATAAGTGGTCTGAGGCAGATATTTGCCTGGATCGTATGCCTCGTACGAAGCAGAGGCTGTATCGTACCCGGCAACAAGCACGAAGTGGTTGCCCGGACTACCATCGGCTTTAAATCGCAATATCTTCATGATATCCGGCTGATGAAATTCTAGATCAGAGTCGAGCAGGCTCTGAGCGCTTGGGAGCTTCGGATTTCTCTTCGGATCGGTCCAGTCAGCCATATAACAGGCCGCATTCTTCCATGAGTAAACTTGAGAGCCATAATTAGAACAACTGTACTTGCGCCCCAGGAAATAATAATAACCATTCTGCGACGGCCAGTTATAATAATAAAGGCTTGTTACGGCGTTATCCCACTGTACCCAGCCTTTGCTGTTATACCCCTTGTGATCAACAAGCCAGTCATTAAGATTTCCAGGAGTAAGATCTCCTGGAAGAGAAGAATAATACGAACCTGACCCAATAAGGTCCGGCTTATAATTTGTGTCAGGCTTCCAAAACATTCCATAATGCTGATATAGCATAGCCAATGACGAGATGGCGCAACCATATTGCCATATTGTGTTCGGATGGTTTTCAGTGGTGCAATTCTGAAGTGTGCCGTGAGCAGCATAAATATTGCAACCCCAATTTGAGTCAAATTGATTAAACCAAGGTGAGTAAGCCTCAAGCTTCTGTCCCGCCGGTACAGACGGCGCAGCGTATGCCCTAGATGCTGCCATGGCTAACAACATCGCCGCGATCAGAATTAATAAGGATCGTTTTAACATGCGTCACCTCTGGAAAATATTTTCGCCATTAGGCTGATTATTTATTTGATTTTACTTTTCCAAATACTTCTGAAAAATGCCAGGGCTGTTTGGACAGCGGTTTCCTGACCTTCGTCCATGTCTCCCCGCCATCTGTCGTTATGACAAGCCATCCCTTCTCTGCGGAAATAAGCCCCTTGTTCTTGTCGAGAAACACCGGATAATTAACGCCGATGCCCGGGAAATTCTTTTCAGACCAAGTCTTTCCGGCATCCGTTGTATGAAGGAGCCAACCATACCCATACTCAGTGGCGCCAGTAATCCATCCGGATTTGTCATCCATGAAAAAAATCCCGTCTAACCCTGAATCTTTTTTATATTTATATTGTGTTTGCCAATGGTTGCCGCCGTCCGTCGTATGAAGAATATAGCCTGCCTCCTCATCTTCACCAGTGGATCCTATGATCCAACCTACATTCGGGTCAACGAATAGGACGGTTGTTAAGTAGATTTTAGAATTTCGGCTTTTCTGTAATATCCAGGTTGCTCCACCATCCGTAGTATGAAGAATTGTGCCCTTGTATCCCACAGCCCATCCCGTATTGCGATTTATAAAAAAAACCCCTTCTAACCCCGGATAAAACAAATTATCAGCAATGACATTCTTGAACTGGGTCCTCCATGTTTTGCCGCCGTCATTGGTAAATTTTACGATATTCCATACCTTACCTAAAACAACAAGATCGCCCGGTTTTTGGCCTGGCGCTGCCTCTTTCAAGCTGCCGACGGCCCAACCTGTGACAGAATCGATAAAGAATACATCGCTCACCTCAATGCCAGTATCTTGTTTTTCCCACGTATGACCGCCGTCATCTGTTCGGCATATATTAGTCGAATGACTCCACAAAGTATTATGAAGCCAGCCCGTATTGTTATTAATGAAAAAGGTCTTTCCTCCACATTCATTTCGTTTTGCAGCCATCTTCCAGGTCTTGCCGTTGTTGTCGGTCTTCATGATCTGGCCTTCTAATCCCACGGCCCACCCCGAGGATTGATTCACCAGGGTAATGCTCGCCAACGAGATGGGAAAACCATCAATCCTGTCTCGCCCTCCCGGGTGTATTCCTAAGCGCTCTTTCCATGTCGCTCCGCCGTCTTCGGTGCAGATAATGCTCGTACCCGCGGCACAACCTCTCCTATCGTCGATAAATGCGATGCTTCCTAGACCGTAGGATATGCTCCCGGATTTGAGTTGGTCCGTCCAGGTTTTTCCTCCATCCTCGGTCATGAAAATGAATTCGCGACCCACTACAGCCCAGCCCAGTTTCTCATTCACGAAGTAAAGCGCTCCAAGACTCCAATCAGGAGGTAGACTTGCGATAGCAGGGCCTCCCATAAGTCCTATGCGTTCCGGCCTCGGCGGTATTACATCAACCCTGGTTGCGTCCCAATTCTTACCGCCGTCCGTGGTCCGGTAGATTTCGTCGCCTGCAAGCAGCCAGCCAGCCTGAGAATTGACAAAGTAGACGCTTGCAATGGCTCGCATAATACTGGTGTTCTTCTGCCTTTCCCAATTTTTTCCTCCGTCCGTTGTGTGAAGCAATACGCCCTCTCTGCCGGCAATCCAGCCCTCTTTATCGTTTATGAAAAATACGCTGTTGAGGGTGGATTCGAATTCGCCTTGTTGTTCACCCCAAGTCTTCCCGCCGTCAGCGGTGTGAAGGATCATACCTTTTTCTTTTGCTGGCCCGTCGCCCCCTCCAACAGCCCAGCCTTGAAGTTCGTTGACAAAAAAAAGGCTATTTATCGACTTCTCTGTCCAGCTTTTCTGGTATTCCCACGTGTCTCCGCCATCTTCAGTGTAAAGAATCGCACCCTGCTCACCAGCAACCCAGCCTTTCTTGGGCGTGATGAACTTAACGGAATTCAAATTGTTCGATGTGGGATAAGGGTCCTGATAGATCCAGCCGTTCCAACTGCCGGCAAAGGCAAGGAGTGGAATTGACATGATAAACGTTGAAAAAATTATTATGATTGCATACTTTTTATATAACATTCTGTCTCCTTTAAAAAAGTCATATTTTCTGAATCGACTCCAAAACAGGCCACGAACTAATACTGAAGCGGCTTTCTCACCTAAAGAACGAGCAAATAACCTGTCTGTATTACAGAAGCATTCACTCCCACATGTTTCACTCAGAATAAGTTTAGAAGGCTATGACGGTAGAAAGCATCCCTAGTCGAATGAAAAACTCAAATGCGAGCTTTTGGGGTTCACTTTTTCGTGTTAAAAATCTGGAAAGATAATTTGGAGGAGGCAAGAAAGTGCATATTCTTTTTATCATATATTAATACTAAGTTCAAGTTAAAGTTATAGAGCTCATGTTGATATTTCTTGGACCTCGTTTGATGGCCCTCCCCATAGAATACGAAGACAAGATTAAATTCACCAATAAACCGTGGAAGGCCTTATGGCATTGCGATTAGATTGTAGAGGACAAAGGTTTGATTGTCTATCCGTAGATCTACGGATACGATAAAAAGGGAGTATTTGTTCCGTTACCTTTCAATTCAATGAAGCGCTTCATTTTTTACGATATGTTTTATTTACAGTTACAGTTAACAAGTACAGTTTGTAAATTTAAGTGTTTTAGAGAATGGAACTTCAACAACTACAGGAAGGACCTATTACCGGAAAACTGTAACATAAAATGCAATGATACAAAATGAATTTGTGATCGGCACTCTGGAAACACTGTCCGAGGTCAGTTGGAATTGCTGTCCGGACAAATTTGGAACTTCAGTCTGAGACTGATCGGAACTGTTGTCCGATTCCAATCGGAATCTACAGACCATGTTTTAGCTAGTAATGGATATTTTTTGCACTATTGGAAGTGACTATCTGCGGGTGGGTAGCTGGCGAAGGATAAACCTAAGAAACAATGACCAACGAAAATCAGAAGGAGGCAATTCATATGATTTAAGTAGCTCGAAGAGTTCATTCTTTTGAGTTTTAAGGAGTTCTGGCATAAGTAAGAGAATATTCTTATTGATTTATTCCGTCAATAACAATTATGTTATCGGAACTTTATGCCCCATCCAGCCACTGAATCTTTGGCGTCACCACATTATGCCCGCCAGGTACACTCATACAAACCAGGTCAAAGAACTGTTTTTTCGCTCTTAACTTCTTTTTTGAACCCTTGAACCCACACCTAAATCCTACACTTCTGTCAATGGAATATAACTGACCATCATCTCCATGAGGTCTTTATGATCGGACAGTTCTATCGATGCCTGCGTATTAAAGGTGAAGGGCTGCTTTCTGCTCTCCATCCAATCGATGATGGCCGGGAGGATCTCCTCCTTCAGCTTTTTCTTGTTCCCGATAAAATTGTCGTCAACAAAGAAGACTTGGCCTCTGAACCCTGATGCGTAAACACTCTCGAGCTCCCTGATGAGCTGGTCTTTCCCTTTTGGCGCGGTGTGCGACCGTAGAGCAGGGTAAT
>JAJYOS010000101.1 GCA_021796055.1 Bacteroidota bacterium | reverse complement strand
GTACCTCGAGGAGAACGTGGCGGCAGTCGATTTGAAGCTCTCGAAGGATGACCTTGCACGGCTAAATGAGATCGCTCCGATGGGTGTCGCGGCCGGCGCGAGATATACCGACGAGATGATGAAGGCAGTCGACAGGTAAGCTTAAGAATGAGTTGCGTGGCGGGCGTTAAGCGGCGTTCGCCTACGCCTCTTTTCCCTCTGGTTTGAAAAGTGATGCGATCACGGATATTGCGAGTGTAGTCAAAACAACGCCGAGCGCGACAGCAACGGGAACTTCAAAAATGCCGGAAACTAGCATTTTGCCCCCGATGAATGCCAGTATGAAAGAAAGCCCGTAACGCAGAAATCTGAATATCTTCATTGTGCCTGCAAGAGCGAAGTATAAAGCTCGCAACCCAAGTATCGCAAACACGTTTGAAGTGTAAACTATAAACGGGTCGCGGGTGATGGCGATTATCGCGGGAATCGAATCGACCGCGAAGACAATATCGGTCGTCTCGATAAACAGCAGGACTATGAAGAGCGGAGTCGCGAGCGTTCGCGCATTTTCTTTGACGAAAAAACTACCGCCCCTGTAGTCCTCGGTGACCGGAACAAGTTTGCGAAAAGTTCGAAGAACGGGGTTTTTCTCGGGATGGATTTCAGCTTCCCGGTGAAAGACCATCCTTATGCCGGTATACACAAGGAACGCCCCAAACAAATATATAACCCAGTGAATCTTCTGGATGAGCGCGATGCCAGCGAAGATGAAGATCGCACGCATCACGAGCGCGCCGAGTATTCCCCAGAAAAGGACCTTGTGCTGCCAACCGGGATCTACTCTGAAGAATGAGAATATCAGTACGAAGACGAAGATGTTATCGACGCTGAGAGATTTCTCGATAATATATCCCGTAATGAAACCGAGCCCATCTTCATGTCCACGCCACATATAGATCCCAGCGGCGAAGAGCAAAGCCAGAACAATCCAGACGCCGGTCCATATCAGCGCCTCGCCGACTCTCACCTCGTGAGCCTTGCGGTGAAAGACACCGAGATCCAGCGCCAGCATGGCCACGACAAATAAGTTGAAGAGGATAAATTCTCTCAGTTCAAACGACATAGTCGCCAAAATTAGTCCACTCGCCTTTGAAGAAGACTGGAATCCGCGGAGACTTTAATAAAGAGAAACGGCGGGCAATTGTCCGCCGCCTTCCCGTTGTCTCCAATTCTAAAGAACTAGCGATCAGTTTTGCGATGTAAATTGCGAAGGAGGCAAGTGTTTTCGTCTCCTCATGAAGAAAACAATTACGGCGATGAGCACTAGAATGATCACGACGTAAAGGAGGGTATACGACGGCTTCGTACCTTCCTCCCACGCCAGCAGTTTGTTCTGAAGCTGGTTATCCTGTGCCTGAGTCAGAATGCCTTCGTCGACCAGCATCGGGAGCCATTGCGAGTTGACGCTGGGATTCCAAACGCTCTTTAGAAAATATCGCAGCCTCGATGCTCTCTCGGTGCCGGGAGCCTTCAAATTTCCTCCCTGCGTATCGAAATAATTACTGAGGCTGGCCACGAACTCATTGGCGTTGCTGAAAGAGTCGACAGGAACCTTGTTGCTCGTGAATTCTTTGTATAGCCCTGCCCACAAGGCCGAATCCGCCTTCCGTCCCCATTGAGCTATGACGGTGTCGATGTTCGCGATTTCTCTTTCTCTATCCCTGCTGTTGACATATATGGAGGTTAGTCTTGGGCCGAGGCCTTTCCAATAAGACTTGAACTTATGCTGTTCTCTCAGCGTCTGAACGAGATCTTTGCCGGAAAGCTCGGTCGTCTCCAGGAACTTGAGATTCTGTTCCGCGGCCTGCCGGATCGTTCCCACGACATTATGGCGCTG
Source organism: Bacteroidota bacterium (assembly GCA_021796055.1). The sequence goes on along the minus strand of JAJYOS010000101.1, from coordinate 10,043 downwards.
CATCTTTCCGATGAGCATCCCTTTCTGGCGTTCCGGAAGGGTCTGCAGGTTCGTTCCATACTGCATGAACATGCTGTCGACGAGCGCGAAGATCGCGGCATCCCGCGCCCTCAGTCCCTGTCGCAGCCTGCCGATGATTCTCTTCATCGAATCGATCTCGCTTCTGTTCCTAACGAGCGCTTTTGCCATCACATCTAGCGAAGCCATGAGTTTCGTGTTTGCGTTGGTCAGGCTGTCAATCTTTCCCGAAAGCGACCTTACCTGGAATTCGAGCTCCGAAATCCTGTTGACCTGGGACTCGATTATGCCGAGTCTGCTCTGCGCCATTTGGAGGTCTATCTGCGCGTTGTTGATCTCGTCGTCATATCTGTTTGGATAAAGTGCCTTATTAAGGAGTGTCGTGTCGGCTGAGTACTCGGTCTCGAGCTCGGCTATGTTCGCGCTAATATCCGCACACTCCTGCACCGTCTTCGCCGACCTAATTGCCTCTTTGATTGCTTTATACTTTGTCTGAAATGATTTCACAATTTCATAGTCCGACTTCGGCTGGGCAAATGCGCTACAGGCAAGTCCGAGTACGATGACCGCCGATAGACTGAACCTGTATTTGTTTACTCTCTCAATTAGCTGCTTCATTTCTCCCCCTCCTCACGAATGCCTTCCGCGTTTAAATAAATCGGCTTTTCGTTTCCATTTATCAATTCGATGAATGGAGCTCGCTGATTGAAGGCCGGGGCTCCGAGCCCTTCCTTCGATACCGGAATCTTCTTCTTGAGTTCTAGTCCGCCCTCTCCCTGCGTGAAGACATAAACGTTTTTGAATTTCGGCGCGGTGATATAATAATGTCCCCTGGTGCCGCGAATGATTCTTATCGGACGGTCTGCAACATTGATTGAATCTTTTAGCTCTGCATACATCAGCGGTTTTATGCTGAACGACAGGCTGTATCGGTCCACGTGTATCATGCCGTGGGAATCTGATTTGAGCTCGTCTTCGATTGGCCATGCGAAGTCGGCAGGCTTCAGCACTAATGGCATGCATCCTGCGACCAAGACGGCCAGCAAAACGAATAATATACCGGACGATTTCATACGCTCTCCTCCAAAATTTATCAATAAATCGAAAGAACTTAACCTTTGTCGAGAAATGTAGAAAAGGGAACTCAGGAAAGCAAGCTAACGCTCCTTTTCTAGCTTCTAAGCAGAAGAATGAAGCGTGCCTAATGACAGTTTCGATCGGAATGCTTGTGCCGGCCTTCACGAATGCGACTTTGCAAGTGATGTTCGCAGAATTGATATCGTTGGAGTCGTTCATTTTGTTGAAGCATCGTAAATCATGAGAATGATTTCGGTTGCAAGTCTCGCCGACTCTCCGGTGACCGCGGGTTCCCGGTCCCCTCGCACTGCCGATATGAAATCCTTAATTATTGCTTCGTGAAGTGCCGTATCAGCGACAGTGTGGCTCGACGCGCCGCTCACTATCTTCATCTCACGCGGCTTCGAAGGATTGGGTTCGCCTTCGATGGCCCATTTCACGATCACATCATTTGCCAGAATCAGCGTCCCCTTTTCACCGTGGATCTCGATCCGTCCATCGAACCCGGGTTTTGCCGCCGTCGAAGCGACGATGACTCCGATCATTCCATTCTCGTGCCTAAGGAGCGCGGCCCCATGGTCCTCAACTTCAATGTCGTGGACAAATGTGCCGAGCATGCTGACTACGCGCACAGGCTTGCCGAAAAACCAGCTGTATATGTCTATATAGTGTGAGGCCTGCTGCATGAAAGGTCCGCCGCCGTCAACTGACTTCGTCCCTCTATACTCGCTGCTGTTATAATAAGCGTCGTCGCGGTAATTGTTCACAGTCAGCTCGGCTGCAAACACTCTCCCCAGTTTGTCTTTTTCGAGAAGCTCTTTGACAGCTTTGATATCGGGACTCATCCTCCGTTGGTAAGCGACGCCGAGCTTCACCCCAGCTTTTCTGCACGCTTCGATCATGGAATCGGCCGCGGCAAGGGAAATATCTATGGGTTTCTCACAGAGCACATGCTTGCCGAGGCTGGCCGCTTCAATAGTTCCCTCGTGATGGAGCGCGTTCGGTGTGCATATTATAACGGCGTCATAAGGAGACTTCATCGAGGCTAATGACGATGCCACTTCGACGCTTCCGTCTGCCCACTTTGGCGCGCGTCCCTGACGCGAAACGACTCCCGATATCTCAGCATCCGAAATCCTGCTTACAGCGTTCGCGTAAGTGCCGCCGATATTGCCGCCGCCTATTATTACAAATCTGAACTTGTCCGACATTCTTCACTCACAACTTGCTTGTTCACCGTAGAATATAAAACAGCCTCGCCTCACCTGCGTGATGAGCCGCGATTCGAATCACAAAAAAAAGCAGGCAGCGCCTCTCTACGCTGCCTGCTTGTGTTACGCGTTGTTCCTCTCTAAATCTTGTCAGCGCCTTCGCTCATTTTTCCGGCCCGACATTTTCATGTCGACATTCTTGGCTTTTGCTTGCAGCTGTCCCATTGCAGCGTACTCCTGCGGCGTCATGTTCTTCATCTTCTCAAGAAACGCCACGATGGACCAGATTTGCTTGTCCGAATGAGTCCAACCGAATCCCGGCATTCCGGTGCTCTTAATGCCATTTTTCGCGACCCAGAAGAGACGATTGGCACCCATGTGCTTTGCTGACCGCATCAGATCAGGTGGATGAGGATACAAGCCTCTCTCGACCGGTGTCGGTGTCAATCCCGGTCCGCTATGACATGTCTGGCACAATTCGTGGTAACGCTGATAGCCTTTGATGATCATCGTGGAATCGGTCAGGGAGGGGATCGCAATCCCTGCAGAATAATGCTTGGCCGAGTTGTCGCTGGTGTGACTGAATATCCACCGCAGGAAGCCTGGGTCCGGCGACATCGTAGACACGTTGTACAGGCCTAAGCTGACGAAAATGATCATCAATATTAACTCCGCCAGCAGTGTGGATACCACTATTCCGACAGTTTTCATTTGTTCTCCATTTGTTGTTTGTCGCCGCCGATTAAATGCAGTTAATGAATTAACAACCATGTTTTGATACAAGTTTCCTTGACATTCTTTTTTCTACGTGTTAGTTTTAGACCAGCAATACAATCAGGGCATAAAGGGCGTGTCGTGCGCAATTTCTTGAGAGCTGCTACTATCGTACTATGTGTACACGCAGTAGCACTAAGTCAGGTATCTGATAATAACTCGACCAGCATCGGTAACATCGGGCTCACAATCACGAGCTTCGGTCGCATCGGCAATGCTTTCAATCAGTCGTTCTGGCCGACGCAGCCGTCGTGTGAATATCCGATCACTCCTGTAAGATCCAGGATAGAGCACCTTTTCAGCGGCGGGCTTTGGATCGGCGGGTACAAGAATGGGCAGGGACCTTTTGTCAGCACCGTAACGACGGACTACTACAGCAGCCCTTCGGAGTTCACGCAGCCGTTGGACAGCGGCTTGACCGAGCGAAGCTCACTCCTCGAGTCGCGGTATTACTCTCCTTCAGCAATAAGCCATCAGGATTTTGTCTCCAACTACACAGATTCAAACACGGTTGATCCTTCCACAAATCAAGAACTCGTTGGGCATATTCCGCTAAACGTTTCCGTACACCAGGAATCTTACGCCTGGGAATATCCGAGCGCCAATTTCTTCGTTATCCTTAGCTTCAAGGTGAAAAATACCGGTAATACTCCCGTCGATTCAATGTTTGTTGGCTTCGTCAATGACTTCGTCGTAAGGAATACTAACTTCAGGCTTCCCACCGAGGGAACGCCATTCTATAGTGGTACAGGGACTGGTTACGTGGATTCGCTCAGGCTTGCCTACGCGTTCGATGCGGAACATCTCGCCTCCGACATGCCGACCGACAATTATGTATCGATAAAACTTCTCGGTGTCGATCCACTTTCTTCCGTGGTTGCCTCGCAACCGGCGATCCTCGATTCGCTGAATAGCCACACGCATTTCTCAGCGTGGCAGTTCAGATTAGGCACGGGAGACGCACAGCTTCTCTCGCCCTCCAATGACGCGCTAAGGTTCGAGAAGATGGAAACCTCGATACCAAGCGACTATTACATGAATCCCGCGAATCCGAGTTATCTCGGCAAGGCGGGGAACAGGTACACGCTTCTCTCCGTCGGACCGTTCACTCTGGCTCCCGATTCGAGCGTGACGGTGGTCTATGCGATAGTCTGCGCTCCCAAAAGCCAGACGGCGAATCCAACCGATTATCAGACCAACGGAGTCGCGTCTAGACAGGCGCTGTACGATAACGCGGGCTGGGCGCAGCGTACTTATAACGGCGAGGACAAGAACGGCAACGGAATACTAGACCCGGGTGAAGATCTCGACGGCAACGGCAAAATAACGCGATATATCTTTCCGAACATATTACCGCCTCCTCATATTCACGTCGAGCCGGGAAACGGTGAGGCAAACATATATTGGGACGACGCGCCAGAAAATATTATCGATCCTTTTCTTAACAGGAAAAATTTTGAAGGATACCGGTTATACATGTCGAAGCCTGGATACGACTTCAAAGGTATGCAGGAGCCGTTTCAGGAAATCGCCGACTTCGATTTAGTCGATTCGATCGGGCTCGATGCCGGTTTGCCTGCCCGGATCATTCCGCCGAAAATGTTCGCGGGCGATCCGAACCAGTACGTTTACAGGTACAAGGTGACAAACCTGCTCAACGGCTGGCAGTACGCTTTCGGCGTTGAGGCGTACGACAAAGGCAACGCGGCGCTCGGCACTCCCAGTCAACCGTCGGTGCGCGCTTTGGCAAAAGTATTTCCCGGGACGCCCGCTGCAGTGGGCGACTCGGGCGCCGTCGGTGTTTTCCCGAACCCGTACTACACGAGGGCGGTGTGGGACGGGCCGGGTGTAAGGGAGAAGAAGATTTACTTTTACAATCTTCCCGCTCGCTGCGAAATCAGGATTTACACTGTGGCCGGAGACATCGTCGCGACGCTTGAGCATGATGCCTCGACCTACACAGGATCGAACATACAGTGGTTTCAACATTACGCATCGGATAATACTCAGGTCATGCCGGGCGGGCTGCATGCGTGGGACCTGATTACCGACGCCGATCAGGCGATTGCGACGGGGCTGTATCTTTTTACCGTCAAAGATTTGAATACGGGCGTTATAAAGCGTGGGAAGTTCTTAATAATTAAATAGGAACATGGAGAAAGGGAAAAGGGAACACGGAATAAGGGAACCGGGACGCGGTCTTCCGGCCGGAAATTAGCACACCCAGTCTATCCTGATCGTTCCTGTTTTCAATTTCCCGGCGGCCGGTTCTCCAACGCCGGCAACCTGTTTCTCCACAAAAGGAGGCTGATATGAGGAAGTCGTTATTACTTGTGATGCTATTTGCCGGGTTTGCGTTCGCCCAGACTTATCAGGAAGTTTCGCTAGACAGCGTGAATTTCATCCCCGCCGACTCATTGAGGGTAGCGGATTCGATCCGGGCCACCGGAGCCACCCCGAGGGCGAGTCTGACAGATTCGCGTTATCTGGGAGACACGATCACCGTAACGGGGGTCTTGACCACAGATACGAGGGTCATTCGCAACGTGGGTGGCCATTTTTCATTTTACATACAAAGTTTGGATGGCGCCGATTGGGGCGGGATGAATATTTATACGAATGACACTTCTGCGAATGTCCTCAATGCGGGCTTCGGTTCGATTGATAGCGGATCCGTGATCCAGGTTACCGGCAGGCTCACAAAATATGGGACCGATGTCTGGGGAAACTTTGAACTTATTCCTATAGGGAGCGCCACGGTGCAGCCGATTCCTGTCAATATCATGCAGGTATCAGGACCGCGACCGGCGCCCGCCGAAGTCAAAGTGAGCGATCTGGTGACCGGCGATCTATCTGCGGGCGGCCAGCTGCACTTATCGACCGGCGCGAAATACAAGAACTCATATGTGATCGTACGAAATCTTACCGTCAAGACGAGAACGCAGAACAGCAGTACGGGCATGTGGACGGTTACGCTCCAGGACTCGCTTGGGAATACAATCAGCCTTTACGATCCGTCGATGTATTTTACAGGAAGGTCATACGGCGTGACACCAAAATATGTCCCGCCTCCTGTCGGTTCGAAGATTGATTATGTCAAAGGTATTCTCGCTACTTTCTCGACTACTGGATTCGAGATTATTCCCATTTACCCGGGTGACGTGAAGATAGGCGTTTTCACGCCGAGCATTACGGCCACCGGTTTTTCCACGAGACGTTCCGCCGCGTTCCCGCTCCCGAACGATCCTGTGAATGTGAGAATAACGGCAGTGTCGATTAATCCCGATACAAGTGTGAAGGTCGACTCGGCAGCGCTCTATTATTCTGTCAACAACGGAGCTTACTCCAGAGTTAAGATGACTCCTGACACATCACACACTTTCTTCGCTTCCATTCCGCCGCAGAGCGACGGCTCCTTCGTTAAATATTTCTTCACTGCCTGGCAGGACACCGCTGCGTTCATGTCGTTGACACCGGACACTTCAAAGACGGCGTTCTTCTACTACGTGAAATCGTCGGGTTACAAAATAAGAGATATACAGTACACGCCATTCAAGGACGGAAACAGCGGCGTGACCGACTTGTCAGTCACCGTAAACGGAATTGTTCAGGCGGACACAAACGACTTCCCTCCTGAGATCGACCACCGTAACCAGGCCACAAAGACACCATACGTTTATATGCAGGACGGGGCAAAGCCGTATAGCGGCATCGTCCTCTTCGACTCGGTCGCCTACGGGTTGCATCGCGGCGACAGTGTGTCGGTGACCGGAATTGTCTCGGAGTATTCCGGCATGACCGAGATTACGGTTGATTCGGTGAAGATCATACAGTCAGGCAGACCGACATATCAGCCGGTCGTTGTGAAGACTGGAACTGTCGGAGGAAAAGTGAGCGGTGACTCCACCGCCGAGCAGTGGGAGAGTGTGCTGATTAAGTTTGACACCATCACTGTCATCAACAACGATCCGGATGCGAGCTACAGTATAACAAGCACGAACGGGAGTTTCAGAGAATACACGGTCAGCGACGGCTCAGGCGAATGCCGCGTCGACGACGATGGGAACAATATTTACAGTCCCGATCCTCACGATACGACCTATGGCTTCTACATCTTGAAGAAAGGGGCATCCATAGCCAGTCTTACCGGAGTACTCAGGTACGCCAACGGCAACTACAAGCTCGAGCCGCGGACCAATGCGGACTTCGGAACGGTCACGGGAATAAGACGCGATCCGACCCGAGTTCCGGCCGCATTCTCGCTCGATCAGAATTTCCCGAACCCATTCAACCCGACGACCACCATCAGATATTCGGTACCTAAGGCCAGCATAGTGACGTTGAAGGTCTACAACATCCTTGGTCAGATGGTGGCGACACTTGTCAACCAGCGGCAGGGCGCGGGAACGTACACAGTCGACTTCGAAGCATCGAGATTCGCGAGCGGCGTGTACTTCTATCGGCTGACGGCAGGGAGCTTCAGCTCGGTGAAAAAGATGATGTTGCTGAAGTAGGAATTGACTCAACCCCTAACCCCCTCTCTATGCTAGAGACGGGGAGGATGTGGGCCAGGCGACATGGATTACGGTTATATCAAGAAGAGAGCCCGGGAGCTAAGAAAGGATCAGACGCCTGCGGAGGCTAAGCTTTTGGATTTTCTCCGCAACAGGAAATTCCACGGGCTGAAATTCCTCAGACAGCATCCGATCGAGTACGAGGCCACCGGCAACAGATTGTTCTTCATCGCTCATTTCTATTGTGCCCGGATGAAGCTTGTACTCGAGCTGGACGGAAAGGTCCATGAGTTTCAACAGGAGCGAGACAGTGAACGGGATAAAATTTTGCGGCTTCTCGGATTTACCGTCGTTCGAATCAAGAATGAAGAGCTCCTCGATATGAAAGCCGTGGCATTAAAGATTGAAATGAGTTTAAAATTTCATTCCTACCCCTCTCTGAGCGCAGAGAGGGGGTCGGAGGGTAAGTAGATAGCTATGGCGATTTTTCAGGACCATTCCGCGAACTCTCAGAACTCGGGATCTTCTCAGGTTCGCATTCCTTATAGAGTATTGCTGCCGGGCATGCTTCTCCTTCTCCTCCTCTCCGGTTGCACGAAGCATTTCTCGTCTACCAGATACGGCAATCTTCCGCCGAAGACATACGTCGCGGCATTTCCTTACCGCGATTCCACGCAGGCTAGTGAATTTAATCCGCAGTCGAGCAGGCTCGAGGTGAAATGGTGGGCCACGGACGGTGACGGGATGGTGACCGGGTATATCATCACGTTCGACAGGAAGACTTGGACTTATACAACCACTAACGACAGCGTCTTCGCGCTCTCGCTCTTTTCAAAAGACACGAATTACGTCGTCTCAGTTGCTGCGATCGACAACGGGTTTAAGGGAAAGCTGAACGAGGGTGATACCGTCGCCTTTGTAGACAAGAACGGGAATGGCCGATGGGACAAGGGGGAGGCGTTCACGGAACTCGGCGATGCGGTCGATCCGGATCCGCCTTCGGTAAAGTTCCCGATTGCCAACACTCCGCCGACCGTCAGCTTCTTCATGAACAGCGGCGAATTCTCGACAAGGAGCGACATTCCGGAAACAACGTTCACAGTCGCCTCGTTCGGCTGGCAGGGAAACGACATCGACGGAAACAGTACGATAACGAGTTACTATATCGCCCTCAACGACACGTCATCACCGAAGGACTGGGTGAAACTTCCCGCGCGCTATAGTTTCATTACAATTGAAGCGAGGCTTTCCGAAGCGACCAACGACACATCGTCTGTAAGCTGTGACATCTATCCGAATATTTATCCGGCCCTCTCAAAATCCCCTTACACTTCGACTCTTCCTAATCTTAGGCTCAATCGCGACAATATACTTTACATAAGGGCAGAGGACGTTGCCGGCGCGATCGGACCTACGGCGCGTATGCCCGACACTACCCACGGCTGGTTCGTGAAGAAGCCGAAGGGCGATTTATTAATTGTAGATGATTATGGGACGAGGGATAACACGACGTCGTTCTACACCGACATCTTCGATACTCTCGCCGGCGGCGTATTCCACGGAAAGTATGACCTGTGGGACATAAAGAGCGGATCACATTACCCGCAACGCGGAACACTCGTGCAGCCGTATATCATCCCGACTTTCCAGGAGACACTCAAGCTATTCAAATACGTCTACTGGTATGCCGATGACGACGGGGACTTCGACATGGCACAACTTGCGGTCGGAAGCTTCAGGAACAACGGCGGAAAAATATTCATGACATTCTCCTTGCCGTCGACATACGTTTCTGTCACGGATATCAACCAGGCGGTGCGAGACTTTAGCGGCGCGATCGACAGCCTCACCGGCACTTTTCTTGCTGGACCTACACTTACAAGTTCGATTACTTCAAAGGGATTCGTTCAGCCGGACGTTATGCTTCAACCTGTGCCACCGTTCGATTCGACGGCATACCCGATTCTAGTTCGCGATAGTTACCTTTCGAACAAGAGCGACGGTGGACACGCCGTACAATATCTACGGGGCTTCTATCCATCAACCGGAGCTGCGGCAGTCTATAAAGTCCAGCCCTTCGGCGTCGATAGCGTTCAATCGGTGATAGGCGTTATGAACGGAGACAAATCCGCCTTCATACTCGGCGTACCGCTCTACAGGTTCAACGGGAACTCGACGACGGCTCCCAACACGAGGGCGGGTCAGTTGATCTACCGCATCTTTAAGGATTTCGGAGCGTTCTAATGAGAAGTCTAATTCATCAAGATCCTCTCTTATCACGAATGTTCGGAATCGGAAACATGGGTCCGAAAGCCGGTATGTCGTTCGCGTTCCTTTTAATTGTCACGTTGATATTGTCAGTTCCCATGATACCGGTTCTTGACATGGCCGCGCTCGCGCAACAGAAGGGAGTCATCAACGGGAAGGTGACGGACTCCGCCACCAAAGA
>JAJYOS010000100.1 GCA_021796055.1 Bacteroidota bacterium | reverse complement strand
TCCTCCGCCACAAAAGGAAAAGCGGGAAGGGGTTTTTCAAGCCGCCACAGCTTGCTTTTACCCTTCCCGCTCACGGCGGAGATAGCCTAAAAGTCTAACCGTTTAGATAGTAGTCATTGTTTTTTTTCATTTAGCATTGCCTCTAAGCTTCTTATTCTTGCGCGAAGCTCTTCGTTGTAGCGCCGCAGTCCGCTAATCACCCATCCAAAAATGACGAGCAATATTATCGATATGTATGTTAGCATATTTCTCCTTTCCCTTTGCATACACTGCACACTTCAATAAACTTCTGTTTCGATTTTGCTGTGGTGTCCGACATCATCACCGTCTTGAGTGACAGCTTTAGCCTCATGGCGTATTCGGACAGCGTTATTGTTGCCCCGAAGCATTGAGGGCAGAGCTTTTTACGATGGAACATTACTTATCTCCTTTGAGCGCATCCAACGGTATTATATCCTTCGCTATCTCCGCGCATACGCGCAAAGTAGTAGTATAAGCGGCGGCATCGGCGGCAGCATAGGCGGCATTGGCGGCATGGGCGGCGGCATAGGCGGCATGGGCGGCATGGGCGGCGGCAAAGGCGGCATGGGCGGCGGCAAAGGCGGCGGCATCGGCGGCATCGGCGGCGGCATAGGCGGCATAGGCGGCGGCATGCTTCACGTCTTCAATTGATGCTTTTCCTTCTGCCGACGCCTCTGCGGTTTCGATAGCTATACGTGGCCGATCTTCACCTTCCGGCACGAACCTCAAGGCCAGTCTGGCGCAGGCGCATGCGGCCCTGACGAGTAGCTTTCTGTCAATATTTATCTTCGCCGCATACCACAACATCCAATCACCACGTTCACAGGTACTCCAGGCTTCCGTTAGCGTCTTTCCCTTTGCCCACTCATACCCTTCCGTGCAGGCGTCGAATTTCTTGAGTTGTGTTGAGAGTTTCATTTTCTTATCTCCGTTGTTTGCTGATACAACTTAACACATCCCTTCCTTTTTGTCTGTGACGAAATTCACACCTTACTGGAGAGCTTTGGCACGAAAATATTTCGCAGTTCAACCGCTATGCCGAAAGCCTCATTTCCGCTGTGAGTTTAATCACAGACAATCACGGAGTGAGATATTAGATTATGCGAAAACAACGGAGATCAAATGCACACAATCGAGTTTATTGATACCGAAGGAAAGCGGCGGTTTGTAAAGACCGACCGGCTGCACTCAGGTATGTCCGATGAAATGATTCCTTTCATTGCAAAGGAAGAGTACAACAAGGACAAGCACGGGAAAAACAAGATCAAGGGAGTGAAGAAAGTGGTGAAAATAATGGAGGAAAAGAAATGAAAAACTATCCGAAGTCTGTGGCTATCAGGCTAACGCCGGAACAACTGAAGGCACTCAAACCACTGAAGGAAAGATTCAGCAAGATCGCGGACGATTTTCCTGTTGGAGCAATCTTCGCAAACGTATTCTTATTTGAAAATGTCAGAAACGCTCCAATCGGGACTGCGGTAGTAGAAATTGCAACTCGCGAGCAGATCTTCGCTATAAAGCGCATCTTGAATACCCCAATTAAGGCAGGGAAAGGAGTATGCGCAAAATGAGACACCCTACGATCAACGCTATGTGGCCTACGCTGCCCCAGGACGAACGATCTAAACCGGAGTCGGAAAAGTCTTGACATTGGCTTGTATAATCACTAATTTAGAATAGAGACGATAAGAAAGGAGAAAGATCAATAGGATGAAATGCCCATATTGCAACAAGGAGATTTACGGACTGACTGGCCTGCAGGAGCTGCAGAAATTTCAGAAGCATTCAGGGAAGTGCAAAAGAAATCTACGTCGGCAGGTCTTTGTCGATAAAGATGGAAAATTACGGCTTGAGTCTGGTAAGCTCACAATGAAGGAAGCTCTAGAAGAGCGTGCAAAGAGCGGACAGTAGCGCATGAAGCTCTATATGACTAATCGCAAACGTCGGATTCTCGGAAGCATCATGGATAATTTTCTTGACCATAAGACCTACGTATTCTACTACTGGTATGAACCCATTGAACGAGGCGAAGTGGAAACGTTTTTCAAAGATAGAATGAAGCGCATTCCCCCATTTATTGTTTCCATTGATTCAAAGGCCAAGAGTTACTTTCATGTATGGTTAACATTTGAAGCTGATCGTCTATCCCTTATTGGAACGGTTGTATATGAGCCGTGGGGAGAATGTGGATTCAAATCAAAACGCTCAATATTGTGGAACAGGGAAGATTGAAAGGAAGGGTATATGGCTAACATTAAACGGTGTGATGATTGCGGAGAGATATTGCCACAGCGCAAACGACGACATTACTGTCACAACTGCAATCAGTATGTCTGTGAGTGGTGCTGGTGGCATATCCATGTGTATCACAAAAGAACGACAAGGAGTAGAGGAAAATGAACATTATCCAAGTTCGCGTATGGAATGGGCGGGAAATGGAATACCGAATCGTAGCCGGTATATTTGGAATATTTTATGTTGAAGGGCTTGATCCGCAAGACTCGGCAAGCTTAAGTCCTTTCAATACGAAATACCCCAGTGACACTCCCGCAATGCTCAATACGGGTTGTCTGGATGTGAAAGGAGAAAAAGTCTGGGAAGGCGACCTCTATCCCTGCATATATTTAGAAGATGGGCACACGGATCATTGCTATGAAGTAAAATATGACGATGCATCTTGCGCGTTTCGGCTTGTTAGACACGGGAACCCGTGTAGGCAAACGGGAGTATATCAAACCGTGGCAGATGTTTCGCGATATCACGGAAAGATTGGCAATACCTATGAGAATCCCGAATTCCTCAGTCCGAACAGCCCACTATCAGGATTAAAAGCAAAATAACCCAACGGAGGAAGGAAAATGATTCCCTCAAATGAATTCACAAATGACCCCGAAGAACGGCGGGACATACACACAACGAGAGCGGCGGAACTCCTTGCCGGAAAAGAGAAAGCGTTATCCGCTTTAGTGGAGGGTGTAAAACAGGGAATGAACTTCGCGGAACTGGACACGCTTGAAATGCGATGCCTTGAAGCCGGAGCTACATTCGAGGACCTGCACAAAGCGTTCCTCAAGGGGAAAGGATGGAGCGAGTGAGTTATTCGGAACATGCTTATCGGGTTTGCTCACTTGGGAGGGTTATGCCTAAATTTCTGACTGTGCTTTGTGATGTGCGCCGACAATTAGTTCACGTAATTTGGCCTGCGTTAAGTCTGGGAAAGATTCGCTTTCGTCTTTTGTGCAGTAGAGGGTATCGCCTTGGGGTGTTAGGAAATATTTGTGGTTTGGGCAAAGTGGATAGTCTGCGCCTTGCATGTCGCCGTATATTCTCCAGAAATATCCACCGTACTCTATCAGCTTCGGCTTTTCTCGTCTATGGTGTTCATAAGCTAGCGCCCCCCTCCATGCCAGCGACATTAGGAGGGCCACCACAATGGCCAATACCAGTGTTCCTGCTACTGACAGCTCTCTTAATGGATGCGTCCATACGTTGCTTGCGCCCAGCAAGGTATAATGATATCCTAGACTCAAGAGCAATACTGGATAGGTGGTTGGATTCTTTGCTAACGGGAGAAGGAATTGGCCGACCTTTCTTAGGTGCTCTTTTGTACTTTTTTTCGTTGGTTTCCTTTTCCATCTTTGTGATAGCGCTAACGAGGTTAATCTATGCCTAACTTTCCTACTTCCATAATGGAGTTTACGCAGCGCTTCTCAACTGACGAAGCATGCAGAGAATATCTTGAAGAAGTCCGCTTTGGGAATTGGATCTATCAATCTTTCACCAACCTATCATGAACTATACAAGACAGGAGAAGAACATGGCTGGACGCACCCGAACCCGAAAAGATGAAGCACCAGAAAAAATATTACATGCAATACGCTCGATGCTCAAAGCTACACTTAAATACACGGATGCAGGTCTAAAGAGCATTGCTATTTCAGGTAGGAAAAAAAAGTACTCGCCCAAATTGTATCCGAGCCGGAATTGTTCACCAAGGAAACAGAAGAGATGCAATGACAAGTAATTCCCTTATCGTTTCCTCCCCTTCTCTCCCTTCCGAACCTGAGACGCTGGAGGATTTGTTTAAAGCCTATCTCCGTTACCTTGTCATGCTCCAAAAAGCCGGAGAAATCACGGACAAGACCTCCGAAACCTACGCTTGGGGAACGAAGAAGTTTATCTACTGGCTCGACGCTCACAAAGGCGAAGTTTCAAACGAAGTCATTCGGGAATGGATCGCAGACCTTAGGGCAAAGAACATGAGGCCCAACACTATCAATACCTGGCTTTCAGGTGTCCGGCATTTCTTCGCTTGGTGTTTGAGGAACAGAAAGATTCAGTATGACCCCACAACCGGAGTTAAGGGAGCGAAGAAAAGTGGAATCGCTCAGATGCACCTTAGGGAAGCGTTGACGGACGATGAAGTAGTAAGGGTATTCGATTCGATTGAGACGGCAGACCTTATCGGCAAACGGGACAAGGCCATGATAGCTCTTATGGCTTTTTGCGGCGCTCGTGAATCCGACGTTCACCGTGCCGACATCGAACGGCTCAAGACGGAAAAAGGAAAACTTGTCTTGCACGTCATGGGTAAAGGCAGGGTTGACTATGATGAAGTTCTCGTAATTGCGAATCCCGAAGCTGACGGCTACTTGAGGGACTATGTTTCAAGCCGTGGAAATAGTAAAGGAGCACTCTTCCAAAGTTATTCTCCGCGATCAAGAGGGGAAAGAATTGCCTTGTCCTCAATCCGCGCAATCGTGAAAGGGTATTACCGCAAAGCTGGGGTTGTAGGAGACAAGAAATCCACCCACAGCCTGAGGCACGCGGCGGCGGTGAACGCTCTTTCGCATGGAGCGCCAATAACAAAAATCCAGTCCATGCTCCGGCATATCAATATCGCGACAACTATGATCTACGCTAAAGAAGTCTCAAGGATCGAAGAGCCTGGAGAGGAGTTTATTGATTACAGGAGGAAGGGCGAGTAATGAACTATTCTTTTTATGACTTAAAAAAGCAAGAACTGTACGATGTGTTGACAGTAAAACCAAATGACATCACAAATATTTTTACGCGTTCGCTGGCATCCGCAGGAATGGCCACAACCAATTTAGCAACCCCTAACATACTGCCTACCGGCATGCATAGCTTCGAGGTTTCTTCGTTCCGTATCACTGTGCTTGGCACGAGAGACTTGAGCCGGTGGGATAAGTTATCATCCTCAAGGATTATGCAGATCATACTTGCCAATTACGAGCTTCCAGCTGTGCACCTATCTGAATTCATGCCCCATACTCTCTTTCCATCAGCGGAACTGGACTTGCGGCCCGATAGGTTAATAACGATCCCAGAATTTGTAGACTTCCAAGTCAAACTCATTCCCGATGTTAGTGAAAATATTGAGCCTACGCGGATACGCTTTGCGTTCTACGGAACGGCACGTCGAAAACTAATTGGATAAAAAGAAAGGATAAATAATGCAGGTTCACATCGCAATCAATAAGGATCAGTCGGCCTATGTCGAAGCGTTCGGAGTATTCGTGAACACGAAGGAGAAAAAAGCGGATTTGCTTATCTCTCCGGTTCACGTTATCAACCTCACGTTCGATGAAGTAAGCATTCAGGACGATAAGATAGCTTTCATCTGCCCGAAGGGAACGGAGAAGCTCAACATCTCTGTCAATCCCTTCCCACAGCTTGACCTAATTCAGCAGGAACTGCTCAAACAAAACACTATGAGGCTTGTACAGGGATGAAAACCGCACCTTACATAATCACCGGAGAGAAGTGGGATATTGAAATCGAAGTTATCGGCTTCAACGTCCGAATCTCCATCATCGACGAACAGGGCCGAGTAGTTGGAGCATGGGAGGAATCCTTGATTGGCTTCGCTAAACGCATCGGCCTCAATTACGCTATGCTTCTCCCGTTCCGTTCTCTCAATGTCCGGAAGCTGAAAAACGCAATCAAGCAAAACCTTCAACCGGCTATGTATGAAGGAGAGGAAGAAAGCCTGAGAGCTTCAATTCATTTCCTTGCGTTGAGAACCGAGATCCTCGACGAAGCCGGAGAAATAATCGAGACAACTGAAACGCCAATAGTGCAGCTCCTTGCCGGGCTCGGAGTTCCGATAAGTCCCGAAATAGTAATTGCGGCAAGTCAGATGCACGAAGAGATGGTAAAGGGAAGACAATGACAATCTGGGTTATCCTTATCGGCGTTATCTATGCTATCCTTATGGCGATTCTCGCTTCTCGTGCTTACTCAAACGGTTTCCGAGACGGCTATTCGTGGAGCAGGTGGGAAGCCGAGAAGATAGCCGGATTCTTTCCGATCCATCCCCAGATATGGAAAGCAAGGGGAAGACCGATCTGGACTGTTCCGGCTGACAATTCACACACACTAAACTAATGGAGGAAAAATGACGGACTTACAGATTTTGAAATCCGGCGAGTCGTTCTATGCCGCAGAGGTAGACCCAACAAAATGGCATTCAGGCAGAGGGGCGTCTCTTGGCTTTAAGACAGCAGGCAGTGAACAGCTTTTCTTTCTCGCGATGAAGTACGCTCTCGATAGGTATACGGAAAATGAGTTCATCGCCTTTGAAGTTGGTACAGCAGAAGGGCTGACGACAAAGGAGATGGCGGCATATATCTTATACTGGCAACTTGAATATGCTCATGAGCGAAAGCTGTGGATGGTGCAAAGCTGCGATCTTCCCAATGGTTGGAGTCTGGACATCAACCGATTAAAAAGGAATCTCCCTGGGGGATCAATAATAGATGCCACAAACACGTTTGATTACTCACGCGAATACCGCAATCGCGTGACGGTCTTTTTGTCCCCCTCGGAAAAGGTTCTCGCTTCTCCGGTCGTTCCTCATATCAATTTCGCATTCATCGACGGTTGTCATTGCTACCAATGCGTGTTCAAAGATTTTATCAACATCGCTAAGAAGCTTGTTCAAAACGGAATCATCGTGTTCCATGACACGGGGTGTTCAATTCAATCTCCCGATAACCATTCGAAGCACGGTAAGCATATGATCTACACTCGCCTTGCTGTTGAGGATATAATCAAAGTGTTCGGAGACGGCTTTGAGCTTCTCGCCAATCTTGAAGCTGATTCAAACCAAAACGGAATGATAATAGTGCGAAAAAGATGAGGTACTTTTTATTCAGCACTATCACCTACTATCCTGACGTTACCGTGTCTCAGGATTTTACGCTACAATCCTCGGCATTCCCTACGTATTCCGCAGTACGGGACAAATCACTATCACTCTCCGACCGACTGACCTCGAAACCACAGGAACGGTATGGCAGCCCAGTAATCGTTTCAGTCTACGAGTTTAGGGACTATGCCGACTACGAAGAGTATCATCGGACAGAACCAACCGAAGAAAAAGAAATAGCGAGGAAAAGATGAAACCGCAATTCCATTACTTAGACGATGTGAGAGTCGCGGACGAAGAGAGTTTTTATTTTGGCTGTATCGGTAGGGTTTTGGATGCCGAATTCTATTCACCGAACGCGGTTCAGCGAGAGGGGGAATGCCAGCGATACAAGGTTCAGCTTGAGCTCGGAACGCTGACGACTTTCACAGCGGAACAGCTTGAATTAATTCCAACAGATGCCGAAAGGCAACTCAGAAGAATCAAAGCAGAACTCGAAGCACTCAGAAAGGCGTTTAGCCTATGAACCTCCTTACTCTCACAACCGACATTGAAATCTACCGCTCCTACTCCCGAAAGCCAATCGAGATTCCGGCTGGGGAATATTTGATGCACCCAAAACTTGCACGGTACATAGCCACAACCTACCCTTTTCATGCCGAGAAAAGGGACTGGGAGCCTCTAATTACGAAGATGCGGGAGAATGACACGGGAAAGAAAGTCCTCTTGATTTGTCCGGCTGGAATTGGCGACACGATCTTTGCTCTGCCGACTGCGAACTACATTCGTAACGTAATGAGAAACAAGGTCACGCTCGCTGTTGCCGAAAGTATGATCCCGCTTATTCCGAAAATATACTACGATGATATTGTGGCGGTCGAGAAACTCCCGTTTGACTTCGCTATGAGGCACGACCGGATTGTTCCCTTCATGTGGACGCTCGACCCCGAACACAAGTCAGACCAATTCCACGGAGCGGCGGAACTTGCAGGATTACCGGAGGGTATTCCCCTGGTAAAGCCACAGCTCCTTGACCCACAGTATGATCCGAGCAAAAACTGGCAGTCGGAAATAAGTTTCTTTGGCCTTAAGATTGCCGTCTTACAATACTCTGCAAGTTCTCCCGTGAAGTCCGTGCCGAAAGAAAAGCTAGACGGGATTGTATTTGAGCTAATCAAGGACAGATATAGAGTATGGATTGCAGACAAGAGAGATAAAGAACAAGAAGTAGAAAGATTCAAAAAATCGTTCTACGGTGCACTCGGCCTTGTAAACTTCGCCGCTCTCTCAGAAGATGTTTCTGATTTGGCTTTCCTCATTTCAAGAGCTGATCTTGTTATCGCTCCCGACTCTGCCGCCGTACACTTGGCCGGTTGCTATAACGTGCCTTGCGTTGGAATCTTCTCTCCTTTCCCGCCAAAGGAATCTACGGGAATGCTTTACGATTCAGTTAAGCCGGTCTTTGTGCGAGATGGCTGCAAATACAGGAATACTGAAACTGGAGGGTGTTATACCTACGGCTTAGACCCGTGTAGGTCGGCCCAGGAGCAGGGAAAGGACTATTCCCCGTGTTGGGATAATCTCAACGTGCAAGATGTGGTAGATGCGTACAGATCAATAACAAAAAATGATAGGTGAACGATGAAAACGCTATTTCTTTTATTTCTTCTTTGCGGTACGGCTTGCAGCCAGTTCCGAAATAATATGTGGGCACCTACGGACACACTCGCAGGATACACGAACGTAAAGAAGGCCACTGAGCTTAGCACCACACCCGATGTAATCACCGGGCTCGTTGGATGCAAGGCGTGGGCGAGAGAACACCGCCCTATTTACAGGCGTCACTTAATCAAAGTCGTCTTTACGATAACCTACGACTCACTAACTTTCAGTGAAGCGGCGAAAGTCGAAAACTTAGTACATAGGAAGTTCATCGGCGAAAACTGCAAGATAGGAATATCAACTCAAGACGTGAGGCCGGTCGATGCTTCCGAGTTAAAAATACGGCCATGGTGGCAGTACAACACACTAGTGACCCCAAACCAGTATCCACTTGACAAGAAGTAAGTAGAAGCGTATATTCAAGACATGAGACTATCTTTGACGAAAGATTACTCCAACCTTAATCCGTTGAGCGGAACACATCTCTTGGAGCGTGAGCTTCAAGCGGGGCTTCGTCACCTCGCGTCTCATGGTGTGTTCCGCTCAAAGTGTTTCGGAGGGAACGTAGATGCTCTTTATATCCGTGAGCCCAAACCACTATGCGATTATTGACGATAGTGATGCCCTTACCGTCTTACGGCACAAATGGCATTATGTGAATGGATACGCAACCACCGCAATATATAGGCCAGAGACCCAGTCACAGCAGACCTTGTCTATGCACCGCATGATAATGGGATCGCCGACAGGTTTAGAGGTTGACCATATTAACGGAGATAGGTTAGATAATAGGCGCGAAAATCTTAGGGTTTGTTCACATGCCAATAATGCATCTTCCAAGCGAAGAGGATTAAACAACACGTCGGGATATAAGGGTGTTACCTGGGTTAAGTCAAGAGCTAAGTGGATGGCTTACATTCAACCGAAGGGTAGACTCATAAACCTCGGCTATTATAAGAATCGACACGATGCCGCTCTCGCTTACAATAGGGCGGCGCAGAAATGGTTTGGTGAATACGCTATGCTCAATACAGTCGAGACAAATGGCTAAGAGATTCACAGCATCTGAAAAGTGGGAAGATTCCTGGTTTAGAGGGTTGCCTCCCGCACAAAAACTCCTATGGCTTTACATTCTTGACAAGTGCGATGCCGCTGGGGTATTCGAGTTTGACCAAGAGCTTGCCGAATTTTGCATAGGAGATTCAGTCGATATTTCTTCTTTAGGAGATCGTGTCTCAAGGCTCAACGGTAGCAAGTGGTGGATACCAAAGTTTATTCCCTTTCAGTACGGCGTAGAGATTACAGAGCTTGACCCAAAAAGCCCCGTTCATAAAGGGGTGTTGAGAATTGTTGAAAAATACGCACTTACTAATAGCCTATTGATAGGCTATTCTAAGACTATCAATAGCACTAAGGATAAGAATAAGGATAAGAGCAAGGATAAGGATAAGGAACAGGAGAAAGATCAAGAGAAGAAAAGCAATGACTCTGAAAATATCCCCCAAGTTGCCTTAAAGAATCCAATTCATCACAATGAGAATTCAGTCGAAATGCAGAGTTATTTTGATGCGTTTTTCCGTAAATATCCACGTCCGGAAGGTGAAGAAGAGGCAAGGAGGGCGTATTTTGACCAGATTCACAACCCAAGTGACGCTGCGGGGCTACTTTCTGCGCTATCAAACTACCTGAAATCGGATGCGGTACGGGCGAATTTCGTTAAATCCCCCGCAAAGTTCATTCGGGACTGGAAAACATGGCTGCACCCGACTCCAGCTATGATGCAGGGAGGAAAACAGAAAGAAAAAGAGATTCCGAGGCCGGTTGCGAGATCGAAACAGGAAGAGCAAGCAGCGTTTGAAAAATTAAACAATGAACTCTTGAAACGAGAAGGTTTTGACGTGAAGGCTGTGAACAAAAGTAACGGAACAAAATCGGCGGTAGAGGAATCGAAGAGTTTGACCGAGGATGAAATCCAGAAGAGAAAAGAGGAAGCAAGAAGAAAACTAATGGAGGACACAAAATGACATTCGAGGAAGCGTTGAAGAGGCTGGCAGAGAGGGAGCCGAAAACGTTCTACTGGGGCGAAGGGCATCGCTTCAAATGGCATTTCGGAATCGTGGACGTTGCGACTGGATTGAGGGTTCATACTATAACACAGTATCACGATGGCGGTGTTTCTGAGGTTACTCAGGACGACATCGACGAAATTTTGGCGAAGATCGGGTGGGAGTACGAAGTGAATCACACGCATGACCAGAGAGCTTGGACCGCCTGGATATGGAGAGTTGAGGATTATATAACACTCAACGGGAGATATACTCGTCCGAGCCCGTCAAAACTCGAAGCCGCAAAATCCGCGCTTCTCGCAGTTGTGGAAAAGGAGTATCCGCTATGAAACCAATGCTGTCCGACAGACTACTACCTTATGCTCGAATACTCGTAAAACATCTCCGTATCCGCAGAGAAGATGGAACCTACTATCCAGAGCACGGAATCAAAGCGAAGGATCTTGCGGCGGCATATTCAGACCATGTACTCGACGAGTATCTCACAGAAAGAGATATACGCCGCATAATCCAATACGCTCGCCTCAATATTCCTGAGGGAAACCGAATAGCAGGAACACCAGACGAAGGATATTTCTTTTGCCTGAACGCCGAAGAGATGCGGGGAACGGTTGCCCACCTTATTTCCGAGGTCGCTACAAGGAATGAGACGATCAGGAAACTCAAGGAGGCATTCACGGAGCAACCTGAACTATTCCCTATCAATTCCCAAGCCGAAACAGAAAAATCACTGTGAAAAATATCACAGCACGAGGGAAGGGGATTGCGTAGATTGACATATGGAGAAAGGAACAGTCTACGTCAGAATAAAGAAGATAGATGGAAGATATTTCGCTGTTTTGAGGGAAGAGAGAGGTATCCGCCTCGTGTGGCCAATGGGGGCGCCCTATGGCTTTGATACTGAATATCAGTGTCTCACAGAAACCAGAAAAGCTCTTCGCAATCTTCTTGATATAATTTTCGACACTCACCTATACTAAACACGGAGACTATAGGGAC
>JAJYOS010000099.1 GCA_021796055.1 Bacteroidota bacterium | reverse complement strand
CTTGAGCTCGCACAGCTTAAGCAGCTCAGGCAACTCATCTGTCCGCATGACAATCAAACAGATTTTATCTCATACAGACTGGCAGCGTGACCTTCTATGATTTTACACAGAGATTGGGACTTGACCTTTTGGCGGTTGCTGCGTGCGGCCCCGTTCATTGAATTTTTCCTAATTGAAACAATCTTCGGGCAAACAAAAGCAGCCATACTGTCCATGGAATGAGAGACAGCAGTGATATGTAAACGCCGATCATCCCTACCGTGGGCGGTACCAGCATAAACACACCAGCAAGTAGTGCCGAATAAGCGGTAGCTCTGCTGAAGATAGTACTTCGTAGAAGGGCATACGAAAACATCAATAAAGCAAGAGCGTTGAGAATGTAGTACACAGTGTATGCGGTACCCGTGTAGACGGCAAGCATCCCTTGTCCCGCAACCAGAAGAAGTGATCTTTCAGTCTCACTTCCCGCGGCGGCAAATTGCTTGCTGAGCGAAAACATTTCAAAGGATGTATTCGATGAGAAATATGCTGCGACACCGACAAGGCTGAGAATAAAACCGGTTGTCATCAAGGGCTGATTTGTCCGTCTCAGGGCAGAGTAGAGCCCAAGATAGATGAGCATTAGAAGAACATTGTTGACGACCAACAGTAGATCGAGGCTGAGGAGTCCAAGGAACCAATTGTTCTGGAACAAAGTAAAGTAGCCGAATGCAGTGGTTGGTGGCGGCCAAGTAATAAAAATGAAACATTCAATTGGAACGATCACTGCCATAATCAGGGAAGCCACACCGCTGATCTTATAAAAACCTTTCCAATTTCGATCGGACATCTCAGAAACAGTAGGCTGATCCATTGTTTGCATATCTAGACTCCTTGAACTTATTCCATTATCCACCTATTAGCAGAAGTGGGGACGGCACATAACTATTGAAAAGAAAATCTATTACCTTTTTGTCTCCGTCGAAGCGGTAAAGACATATTACATTTTTGCGCTTCTTCACCGCAAGAGCAGGGGCCTGGCTTCTCAAGCCCCCGCATCATGCGACGGACTCACTTCGCCGGC
Source organism: Bacteroidota bacterium (assembly GCA_021796055.1). The sequence continues at coordinate 10,888 of JAJYOS010000099.1, read as the reverse complement.
GGGCTTGGCGGCGCTGGCGGCGGCGTTTTCCCACCGCCACGGCATTCATGGATCGACTCGAACTTGCATTCGGCAAGCAGGCCTGCCGCTGGGAAACTGGCTCAATGTGTATCGAGGGCTGGTCGGTGAAAACAACCTTTGCTGATTTCTGAATTCTATCCCTTCCGAGGCGGGACTCGAGACAAGAGATATATTGACGTTCCCAAATCCTCGAATTTTGAGATATCCTCGAAAACTGATGGAAAAGGCATCCGCGACGGGGTTTGAGCGATCCGTGAAGAGGTTTGAACGATCCGCAGCAAGGTTCAAGCGATCCATAGCGCGGTACGAGTCATCCGTTGAACGGTTCGAGCCATCCGTAACAGGGTTCAAACGATGTCCCGAGGGATTCGAGTCTTGTGTAGTTCCATTCCTCTGGTCTGCGACGGGATATATGTCGCGCGCAACTCCAACCGAGCCGTTCGCAGTCGCCATCCAGCGATCCGCCCCACCGCCGCCGTGTGGTGCAAATGTCATCCAGCCCTCCGTGATACCATACCTTAAAATATGTCGAGCCATCAAGCTTCCTGAATCCGGTGAATCAAGAAAAACTTTAGGACACAGATGTTCACAGATGAAACGGAATTTACTGATTTACACCGTAAGGGTTTCTGATCAACGAAAATCAGTTGCTTCCGTGTTAATCAGTGTTCAAATCATTTCTCTTGCAACGCCCAGGTTAATCTCTTCAGCCTGTTCTATACTGCTTGAATCTAATCTTCGCTCAACAGCTTGGACTGAATCAGGTAGGATACTTAGCCAACACTCAAGAGTCGGACAACGTGTCGATCATGAGAGGACCAGCACAGCGTTCTTTTGCATACCTGCGAAGCTCATTGTTGGGATGAGCCCAGCCATCCGAATCTTGTCAAAAATTATCGCGACTATTATATATACGGGGACACGAAAAGTCAAGAGTTTCTGCAGGAAAAGACGGTTGTGCAATTTTGGGTGAAGTGAACTGAGCATCTTCGATACCTCGGAAATGCGATGGGTCTTTTCGAGAAGTCGCTAATCGAGGATGACACTTACCTAAAAGCGCTGCCGAATACCATCCATGTAACCACGAAGTCACTAAGGCACGAAGTAAAGTATTATGGCTACGTCCAGCTTTGATATTCTATTTGGCGTCTTCAAGCCATGGTGGTTACTTGTAGGCCGGGTCCCTCAACATGATGTACGGTCAGGAAGCCTGCGTGTACGACTTACCCTGCCTTGTTGAAAGCGATTGACGAGAAGCTTACAGGAAAAGAAATGGAAGCCAAAGATCTGCCTCGATCTGTTGAAGGCTACAGGGACGTAACCGGTCGGTTAGTAACCATGTGGTTACATTTTCCCAAGTCTCTTCAGCCAGAGTTTGAAGACCGGGTCCAACAGGAAAACTTTCAGTACCGAAGGTCACCTTCGGTCTCAAACGGGACAAAAGCTACAATGCTAAAGAAGTCCGTTCAGCCGTTCTGCTCGAACTCGCCTTCAGAACCGTCTTCGAAAGACCGATGTAGAAATCTCTTTCGTCGCGAATATTGAACACGTCAAGGAAACAAAACTTGTATTCCGTTTTCCCCTTAAAAGAATCTGCGACATTTTTCACCAACGTTTTGGAGAAATCAGGATCGTATTGATGTTGTTCTTGACATTATTGATAATCCGCTTTCTCTCAACTTCCCTGTCGGTGAATCCATTACCCTCGGCGACCTTTCCGAAAATGAAGGGGTTCTTGCTCATCGGGGTTAATCACCATCTTCAGGGATAACTCAGCAACATTCGTCTGTAATGTAAAGCCTCATGAGTGTTCTGAAAATCCTGAATGCCGTTCAAGGTTTTTTCACTGCTTCCCACATCAACTCTACAAGCTCCTCCAGCCCCTTCCCCGTCGCCGCACTAATGAAATGCTTTTTCAAGCCTCTAGACAGCTTAATCTTTCCCAATTCTTCAACTCGACTGGCGTCTACCAGATCGATCTTGGTGAATACAACGATCTTCACCTTCTTTGGCAGATCCTCGTTGTAAAGCTTCATCTCTTCCATCAGCCTCGCGAAATCGGATTTCGGATCTTCCGAAACCGACTCGATGAGAACCGCGATCGCCTTTGTGCGTTCAATATGTTTCAGGAATGAAATCCCCAATCCCTTTCCACTGCTCGCGCCTTCGATCAGTCCCGGCATATCTGCGACGACAAATGAGTTCTCCTTGAATTTCGCAATGCCGAGAATAGGAGTGAGAGTCGTAAAAGGATAATCAGCTATCTTGGGTTTCGCGGCGGAGATCGTAGAAAGTAGAGTGGACTTCCCCGCGTTCGGGAATCCGACGAGACCGACATCTGCAAGAAGCTTTAACTTCAATTTCAACATCCGTTCCTGACCCGTCCCACCCGGATCGGCGCGTCTCGGTGCCCTGTCTGTCGGGGTGGCAAATTCCGCGTTTCCTCTTCCGCCCTTGCCGCCCTTCGCGATTACAAACTCCTGTCCATGTTCCACCATATCGACGATCTGCTCACCTGTCTCAGCATCCTCAACGACGGTGCCCGCGGGGAGTTTTATCGCAAGGTCATCGGCGCTTCTGCCGAACTTATTCGATCCCTGGCCATGCTGGCCTCTGCCGGCCTTGAAAGAAGCGCGGTAGTGAAAATCGAGAAGTGTCGTCAGGTTCTTGTCTGCTACCAAAATGATGCTGCCGCCTCTGCCGCCATTCCCTCCGTCCGGCCCGCCGTAGGGAATAAACTTCTCGCGTCTGAAACTCACACAGCCATTTCCGCCGTCACCGGCCTTTACATGAATTATCGCCTCGTCAACAAAATGCATCAGCTGCCCACCTTGGAATTACGAATTTAGCCCACGAAATACGGGGGACACACGATAGGGAAGTACTATTCAGCATCCTGCCTTTTCGTACCGACATCCCCTGACTCAAAATTTACCCTTATCTCTTCGCACGGAACTTTGCACTGACGGCATCGGTGAACACAACTGCATACTTTGAGAACGGATCTATCTCGGCCTCCATGAAGATTCCTTCAACTATCTTAGAGGCGGTTTGCCAATCCGGACTTTCATCGAGTCTGTGAATCGCCACCTGGTACCCGGAACGACTCCCGTTGAAAATCTTCTTGATGATCCTTATCTCAATTTTCTCGGGAAGGAACGACCTTATAGAAGGCCCCGCAGCCTTCGGTCGTCCACTAAGTGCAGACGGAACCGTATGCGGCTCGACGCGAGGTGGTTGCGGAACATGCAGGGGATTTTGTTCCGGCCCTCCGGCGACTTCATTTGTGACCGGGGCGGATGAAACCGGTACCCTTGTCGTTTCGACAGCAACGGAAATTTCGGAAGAAGTAATTTCAACAGACGGTGCCGGCGTAGGAGAAGGAGACGCTGCTGCGTTGGCAGTTCCCAGAGTTGCCTCCAGTATCATTGTGAGCGTTATAGGATCCACCCATTTCAAGTCTTTCGATTCTCTGGCTTTCTCTAGTCCGTTAACAATGACGGTCGCCTGCTTGTCCTTGAAAAACAGGATCGCAGCATCAATCGGGATACTTTCATCGCCGCTCACAAATGTGAAAAGGGCGAATAGAGAAGATGTGAGAGTTGTCGCCTTCGACGGGAGGACGCTTATCAGGTGCTCATCTATTCTGGAATGCACCTTCCTCCACGAATCGATATCTATGTCCGACTTGCCCGTAAAATCCATGTACTCCAGAACGCCGCGCTGGTAATACGGATACGCCACGAAGTAACGCGACACTTTTTCAACTGAGCGTTTGTCTACTACTTGCCCCGTTCCGAATAGTGCCTTTTCTATAGCCCACCGCGGCCTGACCGTAAAATCGAATATAAACTTGGAAGCCTTAATTACGACATTGACAAAATCATCCTGGGAATATTCATATGATTTTTTTAGGAGATGACGGATCTCCCTTAGAAGCGCCTGGACATCCTGTGACGTCAAATCGAACTTTCCGGTCTTGCTTTTCCCGAAATCCTCACCGTCAAGTGCTTCATCTACTTCAGCTTCCGCAAACCGTCGAAAGCCCTCAGGAAGCTCGGAGTCGGTAAGAATGGTGGATAATTTAACATGGTCCGAACTGTGTCGTTTGGATATCCTATCTACGTAATCTGAAATCTCTTTTTCAAACATTGCTCATTATCTTCCGCTCTTATTACGCAAACTACTGCTATGGCTCTATGTTGTTTTTCACTGCCTTCATCGAACTCGCAGATCCAGCTCAAGTATCTGTAGGATTCCTTATTTATTTCAGCAACGCTTGTACTCTTTTGATTTCTCTCTCCGCTCCAGCGATATAGTTGGGATCGGTATTTGGCTTATGAACAATCTTCTCGTACATCGCGATAGCATCATTCGGTTTATTCAGCTTCTCGTAGCATTTTCCCGCCATGTAATACGCCTGCGCGGCCCAGTCGATCACCGGGTTCCCTTTAGTAAGGTAAGGAACCTTAAGAAATTCCAGAATTGCCATCTGGTAGTTTCCCATATCGTTGTAGATGGCACCGATATAATAATGAAGCTCCGCCTGGTGCTGGGCACCCGCCTGTTTCGTCAGCGCCTGGAAAGTTGTAAGTGCTTGATCGAAATACTGAAGTTCTTCATAGAGAATCCCAACCTGAATCTTCTTGTCCATAATCGTCGGGTCATCGGGGAACATCTCAATAAATCTCCGGTCAACGTCAAGCGCTCCGGCATATTGTCCGGCCGACTCATACGAAGTTATCAATCGCGCCATGGCGTCACGCAGTACCTGTCGGTCTACATCTGCAGAATCGGCGTAAACGGTTCGGAGTTCATTTACGGCTACCTGGTACTTCTGCTTAGCGAAGTAGATGTTTCCGAGCTCGAGATGCGCTTCAGGCGCATCGGCACAATTCGGATACTTCTTCAGGAGATCGGCAAGCCTGGCTTGGGCCTTCTCAATCTCGCCGATCCCGATCTCAATTCTCGCTTCCTGCAGAAGGGCTGAAGTATAAGAAGGCGTATTTTTATAAGCACTCTTAACCCTGTCAAGCAGCCTCTGGGCCTCGTTGTATTTCTTATTCTGAATGAGATACTTGGCCTCGGAGATGAGAAAGGCTGCCGGATATGCCCGCGGTGCATTGGGATAATCTTTCTGAAATTTGGCAGCGGCAGCATCCGCCGTGACTATATCATTGGTTTCATAATCGATCTCGATCAGTTTTGCCGATGCAAATGCCTGCATCGTATCTGACGGAGCAGACGCCAATATCTTCTTGTAAACCTGCGCAGCATCTTGATAATCTTTTACTTTAAAATAGGTATTCGCTGCATTCACCATTGCGTCCAGATTGTTCGTCCCCGCCTTCTCGAAGAATGACGCGCTCATTTGTCTGTCGCCGAGAGAATTATATATATTCCCAAGCTGGAGATAAGAATCTGCGATCTCGTTAGGATCCTTCGACCTCGTGAGTACTTCACTGAACAATTCCTTAGCCTGTTGAATTTTTCCCGCCTTCAACCTGCAATATGCCATTTTGTAAAGCGCCGACGTCGGCACCCTATTCCACAGCGCTTCTGTTCCGATTGACGCATAAATGGTGTATGCCGAATCGTAAAGCCCCAGGGAATAAAGATAATCTCCGAATCGAGTTTCGACTGAGTCTTTATATGTCGAAGGAACAAGTTCATTAAGGATGGCCAGGTATTCACTGCCCGGATCCTGGTTCAACATTCTCAGGATCTTGGTATACAGCAGTTGCGCATCCAACAATTGTTTCTTAGGCGGGTCAGACGAAATCAGTTTTTGTATTGTGGAGTCGGCGTCAGGAACTAAACTGAGCGCAATTTGTGAACGAGAAATTAGGAGTGCTGCCTGCGGTGAATTACCGGAGAGCTGCGCCTGCGCAATCGCCTGGCGATAAGCTCCGGTGTTGAAAAGCACTCGGGCAAGTGTCATGTACACTTTTGATGCAAGAGCCGAGTTCGGAAATCTCGTGAGAAAATTCAATGCCGAGTTTTCAGCCGCAAGTGAATCTCCCGATTCTGCCTGTAATTCAATTACCCTTGCAAGCGATCTCTCCGCTATCGAATCGTTGGAAGAATCCGACGCAAGCTTCTGATAGATACTGTACGATCTGGTGTTTTCGCCGACAGATCCGTCCTCCATTCTGTCGAGTGATCCGGCGAGAAGATATTCCGCAATCCTCTGCGTATCACCTGTGGCAACCGTCGCAAGACGCCGGTAGACATCGGCGGCTTTTCCATAATCTTTTAGTGCGCTGCCGTAAAGATTGCCGAGATGGAGGAGTGCTCCCTCACGGTCTGTGCTCTGTTCAAGGAGAATATCCGCTATACTTCCGATTGCTTTCCTGTAGTCGATGCTCTTGAAGTCGGTAAGGTAAGTCGAGACGCTGTCTGCGACTCCGGCGTAATTCGATTCAGGGTAATCCCTGAGCAGTTGCTGAAAGACTTCGATCGCTCCGGAATAGTCCCGGGAGCCTCCGTCGACACGCGCCTTATAGTAAAGATACGCGTCGGGCATTTGCTTCAACACACTCTCGTACTTGTAGAAGGTCTCACGCATTCCAGTCGGGTCGTGAAGGTATTCATCTTCAACCGTCAACAACCTGACAACCGATTTGCCTGATGGCGGGTTTGCACGCTGCACCGATTGCACAAGTACCGAGTCTGCAATCCCAACATCCCCCGCATTGAAAGCAAGCTCCGCGTAGAGTTCCAGGACGTCGGGGCTTGCGTCAGCGGGCGGGATGTTGCGTAGCATCGCAAGTCCGTCCGTAAAATCACCTTTGCTGTTGAACAAGCGTGCTAGTTTTAAACGGTACGGAGCCGGTAACGAAGCGAGGCCATCCATTTCATCCCGAACGCTGTCGAGATTTCCCTCTCCGACTTGAGAGTATGCCATTACAAAATCTAGTTTCTCTTTCTGTCCCGGTGTAAGAGTCGTGGCATCGATCTCCCCGGCTCGCTGCTTCGCCAGAGAGAAATTCCCCGCATCCTGATCGAGCTCGATGCTCTCGAGAAGTGCATCGAGGCTCTGAGGCATGATGTTCAACTGTGCAGCGTCATCGAAATACCTTTCGGCTCTACGACTTTGACCACGCATCCTGTCGAGCCGGCCGAGTGCTACCATCCCCTTCACGCGCACCGAGTCGTTTCCTGAAGAGATCAAGGCTTTGTATTGGTTTTCAGCCTTGTCAAGCTGCCCATGGACCAGGTAGAGATCGCCCAGTTCCAGCATGGCAGTAAAATAACCGGGAGATGAAGAATAGTTCTCGACCACATTCACCAGCGAATTCTCGGCCCGCGTAGTATCTCCGGCCATTTCGAAATACATCGCCGATCGTATGAGTGCTCCCGGAGCCCGCGGATCCTTCGTGTAGAAAACCTGTAGACGTTCAAACGAGAGTGCAGCGTTCGAATAATCCTTTACCTCTGCAAAACACTCGCCTGCTTGAATCCAGCCGTCAGGGGCCGAAGGATCGTTCGGATATTGCACAGCGAAAGCCTGGAAATTCTTCGCCGCATCCGCAAACTCCTTGAGATGCTGCTGGGACAGTGCAAGATAATACCTGGCCTGGCCAGCCGAAGATGCCGTCGGATACTCCTGAAGAAATTTCGTAAACTGTTCCCCCGCGAGGTCATACATCTTGTTCTTGTACAACTCCATCCCGAAATTCAGATCGGATTGCACCTGTTGTGAATTCTGGGCCAGAAGGACGCCCGATACCGCGAGAACCGACAGACATGCAAAAAAGCTTTTCTTCATCTTGACCTAATATATACAGTTGCAGGATAACAATAAGGGGGAACAATTGAAATCCGAAGGTGGTTTCTCAATCTTCCCCAATCCGGTCAAACCAATTATCACTCGTTCAAAAATGAAGAACGGGGCTCTCTGCGAGGACCCCGTCCCGAATTGCTAAAGTGAAGCACCGAACTTCGACTGAACGGACGATGCAGATGCATCATTCAGCAAAATCGTCAAGTGCCGACCCGAGACTACATTTCCCGTTGCGCCAGACGTTTCTTCAACTGAGAGATATGCCAGGTGATATTTATCTCCTTCGGGCACGCTTCCACGCAGTTGAAGATAGTATGGCACCGCCAGGCACCGTCCGGTGTATCTACTACATCGAGCCGCTCGTCACCGGCATCGTCTCGCGTGTCAAAGGCAAACCTGTACGCTTTCAAAAGCGCGGCAGGTCCGATGTAGTTCTGGTCCGACCAGGAGGATGGGCACGAGGTGGTACAGCAGGCGCAAAGTATGCATTTTGCCGACTCGAAAAGCTTCTCCGCATCTTCATTGCTCTGCAACCTTTCGTGCTCCGGAGGCGGAGAATTATTTACAAGGTACGGCTTAACCGCTTCATATTTCTTATAGAAGTCGGACATGTCAACGACGAGATCCTTAATAATCGCCGTAGACGGCAGTGGCTCAATAACGATCGGCTTCCGGTAATTGACGTCTCTCAACAGTGTCGAGCACGCCAACCTGTTTCTACCGTTGATTCTGATGCCGTCCGAGCCGCACACGCCATGTGCGCAGGAGCGCCGAAAAGTCAGTGTACCATCATACTTCCACTTGGCTTCGTGGAGCAGATCAAGAATGCGCACCTTGTCGTCACCGGCTTCAAGAGTGAATTCCTGGTAGTAAGGTTCGGTGTCTTTTTCAGGGTTGTATCTTTGAATTCTCAGAATGACCTTCATCTCAGTACTTCCTCTCTTTCGGCTGGAACCTGGTAATACTGACGGGTTTGTAATCCAACTTCGGTGCCGCGTCCGCCTTGTAAATCAGAGTGTGTTTCAGCCATTTCTTATCGTCGCGAGCAGGGTAGTCTTCGCGCGAATGAGCACCGCGCGACTCCTGGCGAGCCAGTGCGCTGTGAGTTATGGCTTCGGCTGTATCGATTAGGTTGCCAAGCTCAAGCGCTTCCATGAGATCGGTATTGAAAACAACACCTTTATCATCGATCGAAATATTCTGGTAGCGCTCCCGCAGGCTCTTCATCTCCACTGTCATTTCGGTCAGTTCCTTCTCATTTCTGAAAATTCCGACCTTCTCCATCATTTTTTCCTGGAGTTCCAAGCGCAGTGCACCCGGTTTTTCCTTCCCTTTGGAGTTACGTATCCGGTCGATCTTTGAAAGAGTTCTGTCAGCCGCATCGGTTGGCAGGGGCGCGAAATCGGTCTCGCCGATGAACCTGGCTATTGCCTTCCCGCCGCGGCGACCGAATACTATCAGGTCGAGGAGTGAGTTGGTACCGAGTCTGTTACCCCCGTGCACGGAGACGCATGCGGCTTCACCGGCAGCATATAGCCCCGGAACTATGGTTTTCTTTTTGTCTTTGGTAACTTCGGCGTCTGGCGTAGTCGGTATGCCACCCATAGCATAATGGGCTGTCGGCTGGACAGGGATCGGTTCCTTCGTGGGTTCAACGCCGAGGTACGTTCTGGCAAAGCCGGTGATTTCTGGGAGCTTGTCGTCGATGATTTCCTTGGGCAGGTGCGACACATCAAGGTTTACATAGTAGGTCCCGTCGCTCCCTTTGATGCCGCGCCCTTCGCGGATCTCAGTCAGGATCGCACGCGAAACCATATCCCTCGGTGCAAGATCCTTGACTGTCGGCGCGTATCTCTCCATGAAACGCTCGCCCGTGTTGTTGAGAAGTATTCCGCCCTCGCCGCGTGCAGCCTCGGAAATCAAGATACCGAGCTTCCATAGACCGGTCGGATGAAATTGAACAAATTCCATATCCTGAAGCGGAAGTCCGTTATTGTAGACGGCTGCAAATCCATCTCCTGTGCCGACATGTGCGTTCGAAGTTATTCTGTATACACGCCCGTAGCCGCCTGTAGCGAGCATCACCGCTTTAGCGTGAAACACATGGACTTCACTTGTGGCGATGTCCATTGCCACTACGCCGGCACACGCATCTCCCGACATAATAAGGTCCGTGACAAAGTACTCCGAGAAGAAGTGTACTTTCTGTTTGATGCAATTCTCGTAAAGCGTGTGGAGCATTACGTGCCCGGTACGGTCAGCAGAATAGCAGGACCGTTTCACAGCGATCCTTTTGGAATCAGGATCCGACGGGTTCTCGGGCTTCGTGTGTCCGCCGAACCTGCGCTGCGCGATCTTCCCTTCCGGTGTTCGGGAGAAAGGCATTCCCATATGTTCGAGCTCGATTATGGCTCTGATCGCATCCTTAGTCATTATCTCGATGGCATCCTGGTCGCCGAGGTAATCACTCCCCTTAACGGTATCGAACATGTGCCATTCCCAACTGTCCTCTTCTTCGTTGCCAAGAGCCGCACCGATTCCCCCTTGCGCAGCCCCTGTGTGAGAGCGAGTTGGGAACACTTTTGACAGAACGGCACAGCTAAATCCTTCAGGTATTTCAAGAGCCGCCCTGAGACCCGCGCCGCCCGCACCGATGATTAACACATCGTATTGATGTTTGGTCATTATAATTTCCTTTTTAATCCATTATTCCGTGAATATGCCGAAGGCGAACCTTCGGAACCTCGTCCAGTGCTTCAACCGAGCACGGAGTCTAAAAGGATAATATCGTATTGACTCCGAGCACCCAGAAAGCGATACCGGAGAGAATGATGACACCGTAGATAGTCAGACTGACCGCCGGTTTCATTTTGTAGTCACGAAAAATTCCCCATGTACCGTTCAGGCCGTGCCATAATCCGACCGTGATGAAAGTCAGATCAAACATTTTCCAGAAGGGCTGGTGCATCCTCTCCAGGACAGCGGCGTAAGTGTGACCGCTTGCCGGATTGGCGTGCATCACAAAATAGTGCCCAATTACGACGACGACCAGCAGAATTCCTGTAATTCTCTGGAGTACCC
>JAJYOS010000098.1 GCA_021796055.1 Bacteroidota bacterium | reverse complement strand
CTATCGCCCAGCTGAGCCGTGGTATCGTCGAATAGCGGCCTGAAGACAACATTCGCGTCACTGACGCTGTCCGCGATTGTCTTCCAGCTTTTCGACCTATCGATTCTTCTCTGGATTTTGTACGAAGTCGCGCCGACCGAACCCTGCCAGGAAATTTCGTAAACGTTATTGATGTCAAGCATGTGAGGCGGGTCCGGAATCGGGAGAGGCGGTTCGGGTTTGCCGTTAATCTTGTAGGCCGCCTCTCTCATCCAGCCGACGATTTGTTTCCCGTCGATGGAGGAATCGCTCGCGAAGCCCGGGAAGTGATATGCTAAACCGTGCTGATAAAATCCGCCGTCCCTCGAATGAAACCTCAGACTCCATATCATTATTCCTGAGATCCCATTGTTTATGACCGTGTCGAGGAAGGCTTTTGTGTTGCGCGGATTACGCAGGCCAAACTCGCCGACGTAGTAAGGCTTCTTCCCTTTTGTCATCTCCCTGTCCAGCTTCACGTCGCGGACTGCCGTCTTTAAATCAGTATAGAAGTGAGTTGTCAATACATCGAAGTTGGTGTCTGCCACTTCCCTTTCAGTAAGGAGTTTGTTGTTAGTGCATTCAATTATCAGATGATTTTTATCGATGCTTCGAATATAGGCGGCAATTGTATCCTGCCAAGATTGAGGCGCCTGAAGCTCGTTTCCGGTCTCCCAACCTAAGATGCCCTTGTCGTCCTTGTATTTCACGCCGGTGTAACTGTTCTTTCGGTTGAGGACAAATTTGATGGTCTTCTCAAAATCGTGTATAATCTGCGGATCGGTCCAGAAAGCCTTTTGTTCCTTTCCGCGAAACGCGGCGTACGCGCCTGCTCCACCCCACCACCACCAATTGTCAACGAGCGGAACTATGAGCCTCACTCCTTCCCGGTTTGCGATTTGAAGGACCTTGTCGAAAGTCCTGAAGGCTTTCTCGTTGAACTGGCCTGGCCCTTCCACGGCGCGGATAATATGATTGGACATCCCCGCCTGCTTCACCGAAAAAGTGTAGATGCGGGCGACCTTTCCGCCATCCATCTTAATTGTCCTGAGCGCGTCTCTGATTTCATACGAGTCGGGGAGTCTCCATGGGCTTTGCGCGGTGAAGGCATCATAGTCTTCAACGTAAGTGAGGTTCGGAATGTCGTAGGAGACAAAACGCAAGACCTTGTTCCCCTCCATCAGCTTGTCTTTCTTAGCCGTTACGTAATTTTCGAATTTGCTTTCGCTTGCGCACTGAACGAGGAACAGACTGAGGAGCGGCAGCAGCAGTAAAGGTAGTCTCTTCATTACTTCTCCAGAGGATTGTTATTTAGACAGAACTTGTCGGCGCGTTTTAAGCGATGGAAAGCCTTCGGCCACCCGCTATAAAGGGACGACCGGAGGCGTGGAAAACCGTGTCCGCACCGGATGATCTTGCTGTCGGACGCAAAGATCAGGCGATCTTCCTGGCCGTGTTCTGCCAGTGAGATATGAACTCATCGGAATCTTCTTTCAGCTTCCTGAACTTCCCTTCTTTCGTTAGAGCGAAACCGTCTTCCGCGAGCATCTTCATGCAATTCATCATCGCCCGACCAGTATGATAGTTGCATTTCCAGATGTGACCTTTAGGGCCGGTCTTGAAGTGCGGTTCCTTGTCAAGACCTCCCTCGAACCAATCACCATTCTCGTGATCGAGAAGGTACCTATCTACATATTGCCATTGCCTGGAGAAATACTCAGGGTAGACTTTGTTATCCGGGAAAATCCTCGCCATGAGGAGGAGCACGTTCAGCGCCTCGGCCTGGGCCCACCAATTCTTCGTCGACTGTATTATGGTACACCTGGCATCGCCGGCGAAGTAGTAGCCAGCGTCGAAGAAACCGCCGTTCTCCTTGTCCCAACCGTTTTCGATGGCATGGTCCACCATCCGCTTCGCGGTAGAGAGGGTCGCGGTATCATCCTTCAAGCCGAGAACATGCGACGCCTCCAGCATAAGGAACCCGGTTTCGTAGTCGTGTCCGAAAGAGACATGGTCGAGCCTGTAGTTCTTTTCACGGATTTCCTTCGGCACATCCCTGAACGAGAGCGGCGTCCAATCGTTGTGGAAAAAGAGATTCATGTGCCCCTTCTTCGTAGTTATGACGTCCCGGATGAGGGCAAGAAGGTCGGTTAGCTTCTGCTTTAACTGCGAATCCGGCCAGACTTTGTACAGCTCGGTGTACGCTTCGAGTAGGTGTATCGACGAATTCTGATCTTTGTAACCGAGCTCTACGTCGTCGTAGGCCTTTGTCTTGTAGCTGCTCGAGGCGTTGAATGGAGTTCCATCGGGTGCCAGGAATTGGAAGTACCCCTTCTGCTTCCGGTCACAGGCATGATCTTCTATCCATTTGAACCCCTCGCGGGCGAAATCAAGGACCTTCCAGTCATGTGTCAACTCATACAGGGCCGCGAGGCCATAGACGGCAAAGGCATTGCCGTATGTCCTTTTCTCGTCGAAGAACCCGAGGAAATCGCACACTTGCCCGCGATAGTCTCGCATCTGGTAGAATCCTCCGTTCTTCTGGTCCCACATGAAGTTTCTCAGGAAATCGTAGCCGTGTTTCGCGGCATCGGCATATGCATCGCTCCCGAACATGAGGGCGGCTTTCGACGCGGTCCAGACATACCTGGCCTGTGTGACGATCATCTTATGTTGCACGGGGAGGATCTTCCAGTCGCAAGAAATGTCGGTGAAGTACCCGCCGTGTTCCTTGTCAACGGCCAGAGGATACCACCTGTCAAGAAGATCCTTCCCTATGTATGAAGAAATCTGTTCGAAGATTTTCTTGCCGTCTTTGATCTCGGCCCGCTTAGTTTCTTCAAATGGCATGTGCGAATCCCTTCTTCAAAGCTTTCCTTCCAATCTTCGGATACAGTTTATGAGACCTCGAGTCGTGTGATAATCCACTTTCCAGATGGTGGCCTTAGGCCCTTTTATATTCTGCGGAGCTTTGTCGATGCCGCCCCAATACCAGCCGCCGTATTTGTGATCGAGCAGATATTTCTTTACGTAGTTCCATTGCTCACAAAACTTCATGTAATAATCCATCTTGTCGTGAGGATACAGTTCGGACATCATCAGGAATGAATTCAGAGCTTCCACCTGGCTCCACCACTGCTTCGTCGGCATAATGATGGTTACATGATGCTCTCCCTGGAAAATGTATCCGCCGTCGTATATCCCTCCAAGTGTCTTGTCCCATCCGTTTTCAAGCGCGAAATCGTCCATCCACTTCGCGATCTTCAGCGTCTTCGCTTCGTCCTTCAGGCCGAGCGCCTTCGATGTCTGGAGAAGGAGCCATGCGGTTTCGACATTATGTCCGAACGAGATATGGTCCTCTTCAAAATGCTCGGTCCTGAGATAATTGTTCGAATCGCGGTACGAGATCGGGGTCCAGTTCCGCTGGAAGAAGAGTGTCAGCCATGGATGATTTCCGATCGCTATATCCCTTACATCATGGAACAGAGAGTCGAGGCGCACGCGCAGTTCCGGATTGGGCCACACCTGATACAACTCGGTGAACGCCTCCATTATATGTATCATGGAATTCTGATCCTTAGGAGGCGTGCCGTGAAAACCGTTCTTATAGGGGACACCTTGCCTTGACATGTACTGGAAGTAACCGCCATACTTTGGGTCATAGCTGTGCTCGTCCATCCATCTATACGTCCTCACGGCGAGGTTCAGCGCCGAAGTATCTCCGAACGCCTTGTAGTAACCGGCCAGGCCGTAAATCGCGAAAGCGTTTCCGTAAGCGGTCTTGACGTAATTCCCGTTCCGTCCGAGCGGCTTCCCCTCTCTGCTCACGATATCAAAGAAGCCCCCGTACTTCTTGTCCCACATAACGTTCTTGAGAAATTTTAAGCCATGCGCGGCATACTTGAAGTACGGTTCTTTCTGGTGATAATACATTGAGGCGTGCGCATTGGCCCAGACAAGCCGCGCCTGCGTGACGATCATTTTATTCTGCGGCCCTTTAAGCTGCCATTTGTAATTCATGTCGGTGAAATAGCCGCCGTATTTATGGTCGATCGTCGGCGCGCCGAAGTGCTCCAACTCTTCCTTCAACTGCTGTTTCATTTCGGCTATGATGACCTTCTTGTTAGTCTCAAGTCCCTTCATCACCTCCGGCTCTTTCGCTTTCGCAATAGCTGAGTAGGCTGGGAACATTGCAACTAAGAATAAAGAGAACTTGATGAGTAGTCTTTTCAAGTTTGGGTACATGGCTTCTCCCTTGGTTGTTTTATCGCATCTCTGGTGGGCTAATATCCATCCGCTTCCGGAAGACCGGGTTTCAATATCTATTTTTTCCTCTCTCCCTTTGAGGCTTTTTCCAAAAGGTTAACTAAAATTAGTCCGTCGCGGCTGGATTGTCAAATATGGCGGTCATCTCCTATGTGTTCCACTTCACCTCCCGTATTGGTATTCCGGACGTCCCGTACTCTGAATCGATCAGAGTACCGTTTCAGGAAAGCTAAATAAGGCTGAGACCGTCTTTCGTTTTCAACTTCTCCAAGTTTGGGGGTGAAGGGTAAAGGATGCTCTAATAGGCTTTCGGTAGTGCTTTTCATATCTTCTCATACGCCCCTATTATTCGGTCAATCATCTCATTAGTGCTCTCCAGAATTACCTTTCTCTTCGGGCTCGCATCGAACCATGCCAGCGTTTTCTTCACACCAACATTCAAAGGCATCGTCGCCTTGAAACCAGGCACGAACGCCTTTATCTTGGAGTTATCGAATATCGCGCAATGCGATTTGTCCCCAAGCAACGTTCCCCTCAACGATTCATTGGACCGCACGAGAAAATCAGTCGCGATGTGTACGATGTTCGCCTCCACTCCTGCGGCCTCGGCTACGGTCCGATATATCTGGTCCCAGGTCAACACTTCGTCGGACGTTATCGTGAACGACTGACCGATCGCCTGCTGATGACCGAGCAACCCGACGAATCCTTTCGCGAAATCTTCCGAGTGGGTTATCGTCCATAACGACGTACCGTCACCGTGAACGATTATCTTCTTCCCCATCTTCATCCTGTCAACTACCGTGTACTCGTTCCAGCCTCCGATGGCCAGCGGAATCACTGTATCATACGTGAACGAGGGGCGAACTATAGTGACCGGGAACGCTCCGTTGCAATAGGCATGGTTCAGCGTCTCTTCGCACGCGATCTTGTTTTTCGAATATTCCCAATATGGATTAACCAGTGGTGTCGATTCGGTGATGATAGGATACGCCGGCGGCCTCTGGTAAACGGAAGCAGAGCTTATGAATACGTACTGTCCGGTCTTCCCTCGAAAGAGTTCAATGTCTCTCTCGACGTCCTCCCGTATGAATGCGATCCAATTTACGACGGCGTCCCACTTGTGGCCTTTAAGCACGCGCGACAACTCACCCGGCTTGGAGACATCGCCGAGTATCGTCCTGGCCCCTTTTATCTTTACTCCTCGCGTACCACGGTTTAGAAGGTAGAGGTCGATTCCCATTTCCACGCAAAGCCTGCTAACCGACGCACTTATGTTTCCGGTTCCACCGATAAATAGCACTTTCATCTCTTCAAACCCTCGATATTCAATTTCAATATTTTCTTAAGCCGCAGCTGACGCGTTTCCACTGCCGAGCAGTTTTCCGAAAAATGGGAGCAGGTTCGTGTACCATTAAAGGCTGTTCCCGCCGATTCAACTTAACTTGACGAGCCTGTAACTCACGAAGGCGAAATACTTGCTATCGGGAGACCATGAGGGGACGTTGATCGTGCCCTGACCGCCGAAAAGCGTCGCGAGGATTTTCGGTTCGCCGCCCGAAGTGGACATTACTCTCAGCACAACATCCTTGTTTGGAGGATGGCCTTTCACATCCTTCGAGTATGAGACAAAGACTACCCACCTTCCGTCAGGCGACGGATGCGGGAACCAGTCGTTGCATCCGTCGTTAGTGGTAACCTGGGTCTGATCGGATCCGTCTGACTTCATCCGCCATATTTTCATCATCCCTGTTCTCTCGGAATTGAAGTAAATATATTTGCCGTCGGGCGAGTAGTCCGGACCGTCGTCGAGACCGGGCGCGGTAGTCAGCCTCGTCTCCTCTCCTCCGTGTACGCGAATGGTATATATGTCAAAGTTCTCTCCGCGCTCTGCGCAGTACGCAAGAGTCTGCCCGTCGGGAGACCATCCGTGCCAATAGGACGGCCCAAGCTCAGTGATCAACCGCGGCGTCCCTCCGCCACTGGGAAGGATATGAATGCGCGACTTGCCGTCCTTGGTCTGGTCGCTTATGGCAAGTTCTTTTCCGTCCGGGGAAAGGCCATGATCATTGTTGCACCTGTCGGCGAAGCCTGTGTCCAATAACTTAGGCTTTCCTCCAGTGACCGGAATGGTATATACATGTCCTTCCATGTTGAAATAGAGTGTCTTTCCATCCCTGCTCCAGTTAGGCGCCTCGAAATGTTCCTTAGCGCTGTAGACCGTGGTTCTTTTGCCGGAATCTATCTCAATCGTCTCGAGCGAGCTTTGAACTACTCTTTGTTCCATGGGTATCACTCCGATTTCTTTGAAATTCAAATGTGAGAAAACGGCGGTTTCGGAAATCGTGGAGTCGCGAGAGCAAACGCCAAGTCCCGCGTAAACATTTTCGGGCGAATCGACCGTCACAGTGCCGACCGTAAATTTCTTCCCATTCTGAACGACTCACATTGTGAATTGATTCCCGTCTCGCTCGAGTATCATCCATGTGTGCGGGACCCAGCTCGTGATTCCTTCAGGTCTCACGGGCGCCCAAATCGGAGATCGCACTTCAAGCGTCGTGCCTCCCTTGACGAGCCTGTACTGCAAGCAAAGGAGCCCGCGAGCGTGGTCGACCGCGTCGACATATGGATCGTCCTTTGCGAGTCCGGCCCTAATTACCCAAGCGGCCTTCCGGTCTTCCATTTTTCCCTTTCCCATCCAGGTGACTTCTGTCTCGACCCCGGAGTCTCCCTTTACTCTTCTCCAGACATAATAGAAGTCGTCTTCGTTGAACCACATGTTGTTGCCGCATCCGGTCACTCGGTAGGTTCGCCTTGCGGCGCTGTACACGACAGACCCCGGCAGTTTGACATTACCAACGTTAGTCTCACTCGTGAATTTCATGGAGCCGAGAGGGAATTCCGGCCGACACAACGCGATACTCCCCATCATGGTACAGCCGCAAACGACGACCAGCAGCCCCCGCATCAACTTTCCAGCTCGTTCACTTTATTTTATCCTTTCATCCATAACGGCAACTCCCTGTTCAATTTTCTATTTGTTCAATAGATTATCCGCTGCCATGGCAAGCAGCATGAAGTTTGTCGCTCCGCCGCCCATCACGTATTCCCCCTGCTGCCAGAAATACGGCCAGACCTTCAACTCCGGAAGGTCGGGTCTTATGAGCGCCGTGCCGCTAGCGACACCCCCGGGAATATATGACCAGTCCGCCCTGTTAGCGCCGTACGCGACTGTCATCGAATTTACACCGACTCCTGAGACAAACGAAGCGGTGTTACTCCCCGGATGACAGCCGAGAACGAAGTCGAGAGCGTTCCACGCGTAATTATCGGTGACAAGCTTTGGGAAGCCGAGATGGAGGAAAAGCATATCGACTCCAAACTCCTGTATCTGCCAGCCAGCTCCCCAGATGTACGGCTTGTACGGAACGCCATAAGGATTTTGCTTCATCATTTGGTTGACTTTGGCCACAGTTGCTTCCACAGCCCTTTGCACTTTCGCGGTGAACTCGCTGTTGTTAATCTTGAAGGTGATTCTTCCCAGTTCGATGCTGTAAGGCAGCACGTTTTCGCAGATAGTATCCACATTGGCGATTAGGAAATCTTCGTACTCTTTCTTGCCCGTCGTGAGATACAGCTCCGCGGCGGCGTTTATCTTGACGGGTGCAGGCGCGTAAGCATCTTCTCTGAACACTTTCTCCGCAAGAGCGAGACTCTTTTCGGCGAGGGGACGGTCAAAATTCTTCATCACCCTGTACGACTCGGCAAGAGCCGCGGCGACATACAGCTCGCGCCTCGGATCTGTCTGTGTGAAGACCATCCTATCGTCAGGCTTCAGCGGCCGATGCAAAATCGGGTCCGTCGCCCCAGGCCGGTAAACAAGATTGTCAGTTGCGTTCATCCCGTCGCCCAGCAGTGTGTACTGATGCAGCGTGGCTTCCTGGATACCACGGAAGTGAATGCCGCACTCCGTATATCCCGCCACGATCTGGAGGAGTCCGTGTTCCATCTGCTCGAGAATATCGGGCTTGCCATCGGGGACGTGTATCTGGGTCAGCCTTGTCGTTTCGTTGATTGAAGTCTGGTCTATATTGTTGTGGAAGAGTTCATACATGAGGCCGAGCTTGTAAACCGTTCCTGCCTGCGATTCGACCCTGAGATCGTAATCGCCGGCGTCGTGCCACCCTCCGATGTTCAGGCCCGGCACGTGTTGTCCCGATTTCCATTTGCAGAGCGTTGATGGCCCCTCGAAGTACCCATCGAAATGATCCTTATTGATTGGCGCCATCGTCGCGTCGTCCATATGACAGAGGCCGTGCCATACCCTGTACCTGTCTTCGACTTTCATGTGGCACATCTGCTCGGCGAGAAAAAATTCGAGCGTCGGCTGCCAGACGTTATGAGCATATACGTTCGCCGCTATTTGAAATTCGTTCGACTCCTCTTTCCCATAACGTACTTTATAAATTCCCGGAGCTGTCACATCTGTGAAATCGAATTTCAGATATTTATACCTGAGGAAATCTCCCCAGGGAACCGGATGAGAATCCGTCTTCACCACCATTTCAGAATCCGGAGTTACACGAACAAGCTGAATTGGGTGGTAGCTCTCGGTGAGTTTGTCGAGCTCGATCACCGCAAACTTTCCTTGTGAAGGCGCGTAACCAACCTGAGACACCTGGACGACCGGCGTGTACCGCCAGCTTGTGTCTGTCTTGGGGCTGATCATCCACTCGACAACATTTTTCGTCTCACCCGAGGGAATCGTCGAGCGTATCACGAACCATCCGTTGTTGTACAAACCGCGTCCGTCTATCAGCTCGAGATTCCCTTTCATACTGACGAAGTTAATCTCGGTCTTCGGATCTCCCGGCGAGACGATCAGATCCTTCCCGACTGCCATCGGTTTCACCTCGAGGTTGCCTTGGGAATTGCGGTATAATGGGCTGTCTTCCTGTCTCGGAAAGACACCAGATTTCCCATCCATTAGATAGTACTTTCCAAAGTAGCTTCCGGGGAAGAGTTCCATATTGAAGCCGACTCGGTTGGACCATTTCTCCGGAAGAGGCCTGTCTAGATTCACAGTGACCTCAACGCCGGAACCAACCGCCTTCGTCTCGACGGTGTATTTGAAATTAAGTTTTGGATAAACTAGCGGATTGAAACCCTTTCCATCCTGGCTCGAGTCCGGATACCAGAGCGTTACTTTGATAATACCATCCTTGCGATCCACCACGCGCGGTCCCATCTTCGGCACCGGCGACCACTGCCCGGGAGTCGGATCTATTCGGACATCTCCGTTCGCGGCGTCACGTTCACCAAACTGGACAATAGTAATTCCGCCCTGATGGCCTTCAGGATAAAAATCGCTGTAAGCCATTACGTTAAGCCCCTGCATCTCGAAATAGCCTTCGCTATTTATATGGAGGGAATCTGAAAGGCGTTCGGACTGACTAAACGCTGTGCCCGCGATGAACAGCGACATGCAGCACGCCATGATTAGTCGAGAAAACTCCAGCCGACCTAAGTGAAACAATGAGCTCACCCTCACCCAACCGCCAAAACTGTAACTTGATTTCATCATTCGGATAGCACTCCTTTGACAAGTTTTATGTTAGCGATCGCTCCCGAGGATCCGGTCAAGTCCTTTCGAGGAATGCCGCCGGCCAGGCCCCTCTACATAGCAATAATGTCAGACAAACACAAGCTTTGACGAGTGGTTGTCCTCTTCGGACCTCGCTCACCACCGACCACCGGCTGAAATTGAAACCACTCCCAACTCGTCCTTTGGTCCTCTGAAACTGCCCACCGAAATTAGGCGCCGTATCCGGTCGCGCTCAGCAAGTTAGCGCAATCAGCCTTATGACTTCGGAATCACTTGGCCCAGCTGAGTCGCCTTGTTCAGATAACTTGGCTCATCGATGCGGTGGTCAGCTAAGATTGAGAAAATATCAGTTCATCCTGATGATCGATTGTCCTTTGGTAGCGACGATTATCTTCCCGTCTTTGAGATTAACGAGAGCAAGCCTGGAACGTCCCGCCTCTACCGGTATCTTATACTTGTAGTTTCCAGCCGTGACAACTCTGGTCAGCGGCGCAGAAGATTCGTCGACACAAACTATCAGCGCGGCATTCCCGGTATACAACACCCGCGACATGAGCGGTGAATCAAACAAGCGCGGCTTGAGGCCAGAGTACTCCATCACAGCGGTCAACATGTTTAATAAAGGTCCCTTTTGCTTCGCCATTTCCAGAGGGAGCGGCTCGTCAAGGATGTTTCCTTTCAGGATCTCAAGAGGAGGTGAGAGGCTTTTCAGAAGATGTTCAGGTTTCTCTGAGCTAAAGGTCACGAAATTCCCGGATTTGTTTTTGCCTTGCCCCCAGTGAGTGAATTCGTACCGGCTTACCGGTTCGCTTCCCGGATTTATCCCCAGCAACTTAAAATCCGTTGTCACTTTACCGTATTCGTTTCCCGTGACGGCTCCGGTAAAGAGAACCTTCGTGCCATGAAGCGATGCCTGATAAAGGGCATACGCCGCCGAATCAGATATAAACCCTGCGTCGGGGACTATGACAAGCTTGACACCTTTTAAGCGATCTGCAATCAATTTGTATTCTGAAAGCATCGATGGTGCAACGCCGAAATTCTCACCGAGGACTCTCACCAGGCGCTTCGCCCCGGCGTAGGCGTGTGGCATGCCCGTGAAGAAGCTCGAGTTGGGTATGACGACGACTATCGGATCCGTGGGATAATCCCGTAGATATGGTCCAGCTTTCTTGAAGAAGTTCGCGAACTCGGGCAGAACTTCAGTTTCAATTTTCATTGTGCCATCTGCCCGCGTCAGTCCAATGGAGACCTCGTTGTCTGTCGACTGATACTCGTTGATGTTCCAGCACCATTCGACAGCGCCGGCGCCTTCTCCCATGAATGCGTATGCAAATTTTCTTTCGAGAAGCCTCATGGCCGCCTCCGGAGTTCGCCACGATTCTCCGTCAACGTTTTCGAGACGCATCAGTCCTGTCTCCTCAACGAGATCCGGCTTCTCCGGAACCTTTGTCGAGACGACGTCCCAGAGGAGGTCGTTGTTCAGCCACCATGTATGGACCGAAGTATAACTGACAAAAGGATAATACCACTGCTGCGACACACGGCCCGACATTCCGCCTTCATCCTGCCCGAGAGTCACGAGCGGGTCGCCGCCGGAAGAATCTAACACATCGCCCAAGTTCCCGGCCCATTTCGATACGACATCCTGCGCGAACATATCGAAATCCAACCCCTTCCTCGGCAGCCTGTCGCCCCTTATCATGGAGTATGAAAGGTCCGCATCGGTGGGAAGAGAAAACGTGTCGCCGTTTGCCTGCCGCCAGTCATCCAAAATTGCGTCCCGATCGTCACGATGCGTTTTGAGAACCCATTTCTTCCACGCAGCTTTTTCGAACTTATCGCCTATCGGGATCTCCTGCCAGACTTTGTCGGGAGGCGAATATGACGGCTCGTTAATCAAATCGTAATTTATCCACCCGATCCCTTTGTAACGTGAAGCAATCATGCTGGCGAAGGCGTTCTGCCACTCCAGCGATTTAGGATCAAGGTAAGGATTCACGCCGCCGTTTGCAGGAGGAAGGAACGCAAAGAGATTGAAGCAAACCACGATATGATGGCTTGCCGCCGTCAGAAGGAGCGCGTCAAT
>JAJYOS010000097.1 GCA_021796055.1 Bacteroidota bacterium | reverse complement strand
AGGACACTCTCCGATTTTTCGCAGAACTGACGCCGGGGAATCAATCCTATACACCGGAATTCGCGGAAGTACCCCTTCACTGGCGGAAGATCCCAGGCCGAAAAGCCTGCGGTATCCGGCCTCAAACGCGGCTTCCGCTGTCGCCCTATTGTACCTTCCAAACGGGAAAGACAGCGCATCGACCTCAACTCCCGTAACATCTTCCAGAAATTCCTTCGACCTAACAAGTTCATCTTTCAACGCATAATGAGAGAGTCTCGTTAAATCTCTATGCGTGCAAGAATGGCTGCCTACTTCATATCCCATTTCCGCAACTTCTCTGATCTGTTCAGAGGTCATATGCGTGAACGGCTTGTAGGAAAGGCGAATATCCCAGCTGTTTGTTTTCCCGACGTAATCGGAGATCACGAACACTATCGCCTTACCGCCGGTAGATTCAAGCGCTGGGACAACATTGCGACAAAAACAATCATACCCATCGTCAAAAGTGAGGCATACGCTTTTTCCAGATCCGGCGGGCTCAACGTCAGATACGATCTTATACCCTTCCGCGATACACGCCTGTATTTGCCTCAAAAAAGATTTCGGTTTGACATTCGTGAGCCCAAATTCGAACCTGTCGTCAACCTTATGATAGGCAAGAATGGCGGTCATTTTCCTGTCGACCCGAATCCGCCGCTGCCACGCGCGGTCTCGCCGAGTGAATCTGACTCTTCCCAGTTGACGCGGGCGTATCTCGATATTATCATCTGAGCTATTCTATCGCCGCGATTCACGACAAAAGGCTGGCCGCCGAGGTTGAGCATGATAATTTTTATTTCACCCCTGTAATCAGAATCGATAGTTCCCGGCGAATTGGGAAGAGTAATTCGGTCGCGAAGAGCGAGACCGCTCCTCGGTCTGATCTGAGCTTCGAATCCCGGAGGTAGCTCAATCTTTAGATTGGTTGGGACGAGAGCGGTTGTCATCGGCTCGATGACAGTTGGCTGGGAAACGGCGGCGTACAAATCCATTCCCGCCGATCCATCCGTCATGTATGATGGGAGCGGAAGATCGTTGAAGTCTTCCGATATCCTATAGATTCTTATCGAGATACTTTCCACACCTGCTCCCTGGAACGAGAAGTTTTCCGAAACAGAATCAGGCTGCACAAGGCCCGGGTCTCTAACATAGATCTTGAGAGACGACTGGCGGCCGCTGCTGCTTTCAGAGATGCTCTACGCTGCCGCGCTTCTATCCTGACGGCCCAATTCCTCTTCCAGCTCTTTCCTGAAGCGCTGGATGGTAAACTTGACCGGCCAGGCGGCTGCGTCGCCGAGCGCGCAGATCGTATTGCCTTCTATGTTGTTCGCGACGCGCATCAACAGATCCAGGTCTTCGACCTTTCCATAGCCGTCGTACATACGCTGGAGTATCTTCTTCATCCATCCCGTACCCTCGCGGCATGGAGTGCACTGGCCACACGATTCGTCCCAGTAGAATTTTGAAATTCTTAGAAGCACCTTTGTCAGGTTTGTGTCTTCGTCCATAACGATGACGCCGCCGGTGCCGATCGCGCTCCCGACTCCTTTCAGAGACTCGGCGTCCATTTTCACGCCTTCGAGCTGATCGCCTCGGAGAGGAGGCATCGAACTCCCGCCGGGGATCACCATCTTGATCTTCTTATCGCCGGTGACGCCACCTGAATATTTGTAGATTAAATCCGTCAGAAGCGTTCCTGAAGGAAGTTCAAAGACGCCGGGCTTGTTTACATGCCCGCTCACACCATACAGCAGTGTGCCAGGATGCTTCTCCGCGCCGATCTTAGCAAACCATTCCGCGCCGTTCCAAATAATGGCAGGCACATTCGTCAGGGTCTCCACGTTGTTGATCGTCGTGGGATTGCCCCATAGACCGTTCGAAGCCGGGAAGGGAGGTTTCACCCGAGGATAACCGCGTTTCCCCTCGATCGATTCCATGAGCCCTGATTCTTCGCCGCAAATATAAGCGCCCGCACCACGATGCACATAAAGGTCGACGGAGAAATTGGAGCCCGCGATATTTTCGCCGATGTACTTGCGGGAATACGCCTCTTCCACCGCCTTCTCGAGGATTTTGTACCATTTGTAGTACTCGCCGCGAATGTAAATGTAGGCAGCCTTTATCCCCATGGCGTAGGACGCTATGAGAATGCCCTCGATAAGTTGGTGAGGATTGAACTCCAATATTTGCCTGTCCTTAAATGAGCCAGGCTCGCTCTCGTCGGCATTGATTGCCAGATACTTGGGCTTCTCATTTCCCTTCGGCATGAATGTCCACTTGAGCCCGGTGGGGAATGCCGCGCCGCCGCGTCCGCGTAGGCCTGATTTTTTCACCACGTCCGTGACAGCCGCGGGATCCATCGACAGCGCTTTCTTTAGCGCGCCGTAGCCTCCGTTACTTTCGTATGTCTCTATCTGTGCGAGGTTAGGAATATCGGGAAGAACAATCCTCGGAAATGCGGGATCGCCGTTCTGAGCGTAGAGTTTTATGGAGTCGGACATTATCGTTGAGCCTGCTTCCTGAATTCTTCTAGTAAGTTGTCGAGCTTTTCCGCGGTAAGATCTTCATAGTAGTCGTTGTTAACCTGCATCATTGGGGCGGTGCCGCAAGAGCCGAGACACTCAACCTCCTTCAGAGTGAACATGCCGTCGGAAGTTGTCTCACCCACCTTTATGCCTAGCTTGTGCTCGAGATGCTCGATGAGATTATCCGCTCCGCGGAGCATGCAGGATATGTTGCCGCAAAACTGAATATTATACTTCCCCACCGGCTTCTTGTTATACATCGTATAAAAAGTCACTACGCCAAGGACATGGTTGAAAGGCAAGCCAAGCAGTTCGCCGACGTAATGCATGGTCTCTTCCGAAATCCAACCGAATTGTTCCTGCGCGACCCAAAGTACGGGGAGCAGCGCCGCCATCGGCTTAGGATAGCGCTTCTTTATTTCTTCAACTCTGTGAAGGTTCTCTTGTGTAAACACTGTCTCTAGTTCTCGATTCTGGTTTTTGAATTCTTATTTATCCGCTTCACCCATAATCGGGTCGATGCTGCCGATGATCGCGACCACGTCAGAGATCATCTGTCCCTTCACGAGGTAAGGGAGCGCCTGAAGGTTGCAGAATGAAGGAGAGCGTATCTTAAGCCTCCACGGATGACCGCTTCCATCGCTCATGATATAGAAGCCGAGCTCGCCCTTCGAACCCTCCGTCGTGACGTAGACATCGCCTACATCAGGATGGACGCCGTCATTGACTATCACGAAGTCGTGGATGAGCTCCTCCATCTTGTTATAAACTCTTTCCTTTTGCGGGAGCACCTTCTTGGGAAGATCAGCCTTGATTGGGCCCTGTGGAATCTTCTCAAGCGCCTGGCGGACTATTTTCACGCTCTCCAGCATCTCGCGCATCCTTACCATATATCGCGCGAAGCAGTCGCCCTCTTTCTCGGTGATCACGTCGAAAGAAAGCTGATCGTAGACGAGATACGGCGAAAAAATTCTGATATCGTGCTCGATTCCGCAGCCGCGAAGATTCGCCCCGCTGAAGCTGAGACCGATCGCGGTTTCGGCATCTATCGCTCCAACGCCGACCACTCTGTCGAGGAAGATTCTATTCTTGTTTAGCATCTTCATGATCTCGGCGTGATGGTGCGGGAATTCGTCGATAAACTTCTTGATTGCCTGTGCGGTCTCGTCGGTCAGATCCTGTGCAACTCCGCCGATCCTCGTGTAGCTCGTCGTGAACCGGACACCCGTGAGGAGATCGAATATATCATAAAGCTTCTCCCTTTCTCTGAACGCCCACAGGAACACTGTCATGGCGCCGACATCCATTGCCATGGCTCCAATAGCCATCAAGTGGGAAGAAATTCTGGCGAGCTCCGCGCCGATAACTCTGATATACTGCGCGCGAGGTGGAGCCTCGACTCCAGCGATCTTCTCGACTGCAAGGGCGTAGGCGACGTTGTTCGCAATGGGAGAAATATAATCGAGCCTATCGGTGTGTGGAATAAACTCCATGTATGTCGAGGCCTCGGCGATCTTCTCGTATCCCCGATGCAGATAGCCGAGCTCAGGTATGCATTCAACCACCGTTTCCCCGTCGAGCTTTACAAGGAGCCTCAGCACGCCGTGAGTTGCAGGGTGCTGCGGGCCCATATTGAGAACCATGTAATTCTCAAGAGGATCTTCAAGCGCCACGTTGGTATCTTTATCTTCAAGCGCCCTCACAATCTGGGCGACATTATCCTTGTCACGAGATGAATTAGCCATCAAAGAATTCTCAATTCTAATTTTTCATTTCTGAATTCGCGAACGCGGGCGCCTTACTTCCTCGGGAGAGGGATGGAGCCCGGCACGCCCATCTGCGGGAAATCCTTCCGCAGAGGATAATAATCGTACTCTTCCGGCATATACATCCTTCTCATATCAGGATGGCCTTCGAAGACAATACCAAACATATCGAACGTCTCACGTTCATACCAGTTCGCAGCGGGATAGACCGAAGTCAGTGTAGGACAAACCGGATTGTCGCCGTCCACCTTCACCTTAAGCCGGACCCTTTCCTTGTTCTTGATGGATGTCAGATGGTAAACAACCAAGAACCGCTCCGCGACCGGAACTTCTTCAGGGCGATAATCATGCTCCACGGCGAGGTACGCCTTTCTAGACGACGCGTCCTCAAAATTGAGCATGTCCGCGCCGCAGATATCAGATAGGAAGCTGAACTCGAATTCCGGGTCTTCCTTGAGAAACCGGCAAACCTCAGCTATGACATCCCTCTTAACCTCGACGGAAACCTGCCCCTTGAACTCCGACACAGAAACCACACTCTCTCCGAAGGCAGCCCGGAGTTTCTCTTCAATTTTCTCTCTCATTTGATTTTAGTCCACCAATATTTTTTCTGGCTGCCGCTGCTGAGTCGCAGTCTCACCGGCTTGAATTCTCTTCTGGATCTCCATTAAGGCTTTCAGAAGCGAATCCGGACGGGGAGGACAGCCACCGACATAAACGTCGACCGGCACAAACTGGTCTATTCCCTGCACTACCGAATATGAGCGATACATTCCGCCGCTCGACGCGCAAACGCCCATTGAAATGACCCACTTCGGGTCGGGCATCTGATCGTAAATCTTTCGGACTACTTTTGCCATTTTATATGTAACAGTCCCGGCAACGATCAGGAGGTCGCTCTGGCGCGGGGAGAATCTGAACACTTCCGCTCCGAATCGGCTCACGTCATATCGCGGGCCTGCAAAAGCCATCATTTCAATAGCACAACAGGAGATGCCAAGCGGCATAGGCCAGAGAGAATTCTTCAATGACCAGTTGAAGAGCGCATCCACGCGGCTGGTCAGGAAGCCTTCGTTCTCATTTGTTCTATTTACTGCCACTGTAAAGCTCCTTTTTTAATCACGTAATAATATCCAATCAAAAGTATGACAACAAAGATCAACATCTCTATAAATCCAAACCATCCCAGCGACAAAAAGTTCACCGCCCACGGATAAGTGAAAACAACTTCAACATCGAAGAGTATGAAAAGGATCGCAACCAAATAGAATCTGACCGAAAATCTTTCGCGGGCGGTACGGATCGGCTCCATGCCGCTTTCGTAAGTTGAAAGTTTTTCCGCGGTCGGCCGACGGGGGCCGAGTATTCTATTAATGTTGCCCATCACGATGCCTAATACCGCACCGACAGCCAGCATTAAGAAAATTGGGATATAGTTTGTAAGCATTCTCTCGTTCTCGTTTTAAAAAATCTAAATAATGGAGGGCTAAAAATCAAAGGATCCGCGGAGGATTAGTAGAATAGAGGAAGAAAATACGCCGCCCCCGGGGACTGGTTGAAAATGAGAATAACGGAATGGCTGTATGTTTAATTCCAGGAATGATTGACTTTTAAAACACACGCGTGTCAATGTGTTGCGCATTTATCGGTAGTGTATCCTCGTCTATCGGATTGAGCCGAATCAAGTTTTCGTTTCAAGTTTTGAGTTTTGAGGAGATGAAGACTATATTCGAGGACAACTGTAAGCAAAATAAGGAAATCAGCAATGGTGAAGCTGGTAGCAATCTTCAAGAAGCCTGCCGACAAATCTGCTTTTGAGGAACATTACAAGAATGTCCACTTAGGTCTGGTTAGGAAGATGCCGGGCTTGAAGAGACTTGAGCTTTCAGAGGTGACGGGGGCGCCGGTATCCACGCCACAGATTTACCGAATGACAGAGATGTATTTCGATGATCAGGCAAGCCTCACGAAGGCAATCATGTCGCGGGAGGGAGTTGCGGCGGCGAAAGACCTGATGGGATTCGCGAAAGATGTCGTGCAAATGTTCTACGCAGATATAAGCGCGTAGCAAGGACTATCTATCCGCGGTATATGTCACCGAGACTTGGAATGATGTCGAAGGAAGGGCTGTCGGGCACAGGGGACTGCATCAATAGTCGGGCTGACTCCACTTTGAAAAATTCCGCTGAACCGCCGAGTTTTAGCGTGTTTTCAGGGACATCTATTGCCTGAGGCACAAGGGCTGACGAGTCCGGAAAAAGGGCCGGGGCTGGCGCAGCGCGTCGGTCTTCCGACGGCGATAGCCGTGGTGATCGGCAGCGTCATCGGGTCTGGCATATTCCTTGTGCCGCAAAAGATCGCGATGACACTCAACGACGCGGGATTGATCATAGCGGTCTGGTTGTTTGGAGGTCTCCTTTCCCTTGCGGGCGCTCTGACGAACGCTGAGGTCGCGGGGATGATTCCCGCCGCAGGAGGGCAGTACGTTTACTTCCGTGAGATTTATGGAACCTTCCCTGCGTTTCTGTACGGCTGGACAACCTTTATCGTCTACCAGACCGGGTCGATCGCCGCGATCGCGGTTGCTTTCGCAGAATATCTCGGATTTTTCTTCCCAACTCTTAGTTCGCTGAAGGTGAACTTCGGACTTTTTGTAATGCCTGAAGTCGGGATCAAGCTTGTCGCGATAGGAGCGATTCTCTTCGTGACATTTGTCAACTATTTCGGGGTTCAGTTCGGCGGATTCATTCAAAGACTCTTCACATCTTTGAAGGTTCTCGCCATCGCGGGAATTGTATTCACGTGCTTCGCCTTCGGAACTCACACCGGGCATCTGTACACGCCCTTTTTCTCCAAAGTTTCGTTTCAGGGAACATCGCTTCTCAGCGCTTTCGGCGTCGCGCTCGTTGCGGTACTGTGGGCGTACGACGGATGGAACAGCGTCACCTATCTTTCCGGGGAGGTGAAGGACGCGCAGCGAAACATACCTATCGCGCTCGTAGCCGGTACCATTGTGGTCATCATTATTTATGTGGTCACAAACCTCGCGTATATGTATGTCCTGCCCGTCTCTCAGATTGCTCACTCCAGGCTGGTGGCCGCCGACGCGATCTCACATTTTTTCGGAACGAACGGAGCAGCGCTCATCGCCGTCGCGGTGATGTTATCGACATTCGGGACTGTCAATGCCACGACCATGACGACCGCTCGAGTCTACTTTGCTATGGCGCGGGACAAGCTCTTCTTCAAGGGAATATCAAGAGTCCATCCGAAGTATAGGACGCCCCATGTGTCGTTGATCGTTCAGGGAATATGGGCTTCCCTTCTCACCCTGACCGGGACATACGACCAACTGTTTACTTATGTGATTTTCGCGTCCTGGCTTTTTTATGCCCTCGGCGCTTTCGGCATTTTTGTTTTGAGGAAGAAACGTCCGGATGCCGCGCGGCCATACAGGACTGTTGGATACCCGTTTGTTCCAATGGCGTTTGTTATCGTAGCGACATGGTTTGTCTACAACACCATTGTCACAGATCCACGCGACTCACTCTTCGGGCTCGGATTGGTCCTGATAGGGATACCGGCCTACATTTACTGGAATCGAACCGGGAAATTTCATAGTTCCGAAGGATCGTCTTAGTAACACGTTGTCATAAGCTGATGGCTTGTCTAAGAGTCAGTGGACTCACTCAGTTGGTAAATTCCTCTAAACCTAAACGACCCTACCCAGAGAAATAATTTCCTACCTAAATTAAACCAGTTGCGTGCCGAATGTGTCGATTTGGTGGTTGCGATTGTCTTACATTATTCTGATGGGATTGCGAAATTTTCTTACTCCGTTGCTGATGCTCGCGGTATTGCTCGCGCCTTTTCTAGTCTTTGGACAGGCGCTGAGACAGGACCATCCGAACAGTTCCGTGTTCAGGGATTACAGGGCGTCTGACGGTCCGCAGCTGATACGACCGTCCGATGTAACGTATCAACTGTGGGAAGCGCTAATGCTAATGAGGCGGGCGAACGGAGGTGACCCCGTCGCACAGGAAGAACTTGGCTTCAGGTATTTTCTCGGGAAGGGTTTCCCAGCTGACACGGCAAAGGCCGCGTACTGGATCGAGAAGGCCGCTGACCAAAACATGCCGATCGCTCAATACAACATGGGAGTATTCCTGAATAACGGATGGGGGATACCATGGAATCCATTCAAGGCGTACGAAAGATTCAAGTCAGCGGCAGAAGACAGTCTTCCTGAAGGCGAGTTTGCGTTCGGGTTATTTTATACGGACAACTTAGTCGTTCATAGGGATTTGGAAACGGCGTACAAATGGCTTAAGCTCGCTGAAGATGCGAAATACGAACCGGCCAAGAAAATCATCGATGAGTTTATAAAAAGAGGGTTGCTCGCTCACACCGACAGCTCACGAACGAAAGACGCCAAGCGCGATTCTTCCCTGGGAGTATCAAACCAGCCGATCGAGCCGCTCTATCTTGATTACGGGCCGGATACATCTTCGAACGTGAGTGATCTGACTCTTTTAAACGAAGCTTACAAGGAGGGCAGCGCGAAGTTTAGGAAGGCGCTCGGCGTCACGAATTTATTTGAGAAGGGGGCCGAAAACGACACTACTGCAATCGGCGTGATCGAGGCGGCGGCATCCGTCGGAAGTCCGGAAGCTTTGGCCGTGCTCGGACGCTGTTACGAGAAGGGCACCGGAGTTCCTCGCGACAGGATATTGGCCGCCGAGCAATATTTGCGCGCGGCTCGCATGGATTCGCGTCATGGCCTCGCTCTGCTGTTGCGGCTCGTCAGAGAGAAAGGGTTCATCAAGAAAGTTGCGGAGCGGACTAAGGCTGGAGATTACGACGCGGCGTTCGTCTGGGCCGGCCTGACCGAGCTCGGATTGGATCACCAGTTGCTCGACGATCAGGCTTTCCACCTCCTTCTGACGGCGGCGGATCACGACAATATTCCATCGCTGATCGAGCTTGGGCGATGCTACTATACAGGACAGTGGACTCCGCGTAATCCGGCCCTCGGCGCTCGATGCTGGGAGCGTGCCGCCGAAGACGGCAGCAGAGACGCGGAGATAAGACTCGCCGCGGCGGCAGTAATATCGGACAGTGCGGCATCTGACGCAGCTCTGGCGGACACGATCGAGATATTATCTGACGGGGTTGGTGACGGTTCAATGATCGCGCAGCTCGCGCTGGGGTTCTGTTACGAGCATGGTGTCGGCGTTCGGCGGGACACGCCGATGGCCGTTAAGCTTTATAGAGATTGCGCTCAACGCGGAAGCGAAAGCGCTTACAACGCGCTCCTTGCAATGTACAACAAGCTCAGGCCGAAAGAGAAGATATTCGACGTCAGTAACGGGTAGCATGTACAACTTGCGGCAAACATTGCGACGAGTTTAAATGCCTTCCTAATTTCTTAAATACCCTTCTTCATCCTCGAATTCAGATTCCACGCGGTCATGATATCAGCACTAACGTTCTTTCACAGGTTGGGTAATTTCCTTCATACAAACAGGCCTAGCCGGCGGTGGGCATGAACGGCTAAGGAAGCTTGCCTGTTCGAACAGCGCCAGAAGAGATTTTGCTTCGTCAAAACGGTAGCGTGGACTTACATAATATCAAACAAGGAGTGAGACTTGAAGCCAAATCGGTCCAAGGTTCCATGCTCATCCCATCTGTCCTTTCGCACTTAGAAATCGTATCCGAGCGAGAAGTAATATCTGGGCGGGGAGAAGCTTTGCATATTAAACGCCCAAGCGACATCGAGCCGAAGGAGAAAGTAGAGGATAACCATTCTAACTCCAACGCCCGTTCCTACCAGCAGGTCCCTCGTCTTGAGTCTTCCGCCATTATCGTAGTCGAAGGGCTGAAACTTCACATACCTGTTGTTCCAGTCCCACCCCCACGCCGAGCCGACATCAACAAATGTGGTCCCGAAGAAAGTCTGGAAGAGCGGCAACGGTCCGGCGGACAGAAACCCAAACATCGGAAACCTGAGTTCCATGTTCAGCAACGCGAAGTTATTCCCGAATTTGGCGTTGTAGTCGTAGCCGCGCATCGGGACGACCGGCGTCAGGAATTCGAGATCTTCCGCGTTCCGTACCGGTATGAAATCGCCGTTAAACCTGACATTTATCCAGTTCTCCGTCCCGCCTATGAAAAACTTTTGCGGGCTTGAGCCGATTGAAGTCCCCGTGAATACTCTCCATACAAAGGTGTAGAAGTTGCTTGAGAGCCGCACATAGCTGCGGTAGTCAACCGTCCCTGTGAGAAAGTCGATCCCCTGCGATCCGGTTTTGGGGGTTCCGTAAAGCGATAGGATGTATCTCGAACCATTTATCGGCGCGATGTAGCCGAAGAAAGAATTATCGTGTACATAGTTGAGCGTCGGTACGATCAGGGTCCTTTCCTGGTTAGGCTCGTAATTTTCCATGAGATTTTCCCGCGTCAGGCTCATCCAGCTTAGCCCAGCTTCGAGCCTGTTGAAGCGGTCGAATGGATACTCGGCGCTAAGAGATACGGATGAGGTTTGGAATCTATAAAGGTCGTAGTATCCCGTGTATTGCGACGACAGGTAGAGGAAACGGGCGAAGTGCGAGCCCACGATCGAATAATTGATTCGCGAGGGGAGGTAGGTATACGCGAACGCGTAGTCGCTGTTCTTCAGATCAACTACAAGATCGGTTAGGAGAAATATCTGGTGATTGCCGAGCATGTCGCTGAAAGCCATCACCGTGCTTCCCTGGACGCCAAAGAGCGAATTATAGCCTGCATTACCGTAGATAATGTCCGGCGAGAAACTGACCTTGTATTTCTGTGCGACGAAATTCCCGGTGCTGTCGACATTGTCCTTCACATTGAAATTCTCGTTGAAGTTCGGCACTTCAAATAAGCTGTCGCTGGCAGGCCGCCTCCCGCCGAAAACGTAATTCCTAAGATCGACCTGAATATCTTTTCCGTACAATTCCCTGACTTTAGTTGAGTCTGTGACTTGAGCAGAATCGAGTGCCACCCCGGCGTGCAGCGGTTTCCGTGCTCGACTCCTTGCCTGATCGCGCTCGGCGACCTGCCCCTTCATAAATACAGTCAGCGGCACCTCTTCGTCGTTGAGAAGGTGTTCGCCCGGAGATCTCAAGACAAAGATATCGAATCCTCCGTTCTCGAGAGTGGAAAAAGCCAGCCTGGATCCATCGCTGGAAATCGAAAACTGCGTAATCCCGCTTAAAGAATTCGTAGCGGGTAGAGCTCTGCCCGTCTCAAAATTCAGATCATAGATGTTGGTGATACCGCTTTTATCGGAGATATAGTAGAGATGCTTCCCATCGGGGGCGGCGACCGGATATGATTCTTCCGTAGAATCAGATTTTGAAACCCGACTTATGATGCCCGATGCAACGGATATTGAATAAATGCTGCTTCGGTTGAAATTATGATTCCACATCCTGAACTCTTTCCCCGTTTGTCGCTTGTCCAGATATGGACCGCGGTCGCTGGCAAAGTAAATCGTTTTCCCGTCAGGCGACCAGCTTGGATCGCTCTCCGAGAAGATGTCGTTTGTAATGTTGACTATTTTCTGATTGGCTATATCGTAGATATAAACATCGGACTGCGGTCCTTTCTGGCCGATGAATGCCAGCCTTTCGCCGCCCGGCGACCAGGTAACTGAGAAAACCCCGGCAAGGTCCGGGAATTCGACCTTCTCCATTCTGTCAGTTTGAACGTCTATCAA
>JAJYOS010000096.1 GCA_021796055.1 Bacteroidota bacterium | reverse complement strand
GGTTTTATCGGCAAGCTCTCAATCGGCATGCAACAATTGCCACCAAGTGTGCACAAATTGCATCTGACTAGAAGCGAGAGTCACCGGTAAAGTGTTTCGAGCGTTTCGCGGTTGAAAGAGAGTAAGTTAGAAGAGAACGCGAGATAACTTTTTCGCACTTTCCCTAAAAAGGTTTCTGAAAGGCATGGAACTGAAATACCGGTGAGTTTATATTTCAATTGCAATCGAGTGCTGCGTTTCAAAGGTACCCCCTTCTAGTACACGGAGTAACTCAGAATTTAAGAACCAGAAGCACGAATCCGGATTATCTGTCATGCGTAATTTTGTTTTCCTTCTTTCACTCCTCTTTGTCTCGTCAGATCTTTTTGCCTGCACATACGCTCAGGTGGCAAAACCCGTGGTCGGTGAGCCGAATGTATTTCTTGACTGCAATGTATGCGACTTCAACTACATAAGAACCCACGTGAGGTTTGTCAACTACGTCCGGAACCGCGATGAAGCGCAGGTCCAGGTGCTTGTGACCACTATGCCTACCGGCAGTGGAGGGACGCAATTCACTCTCATCTTCCTCGGGCGGGAATCGTTCACAGGCATGGATGACACTCTTCGGTATGAGTCGAGACCTTCCCAGAGTTGGGACAAAACGAGGCAGGGTGTCGCGAACACTTTGAGTCTCGGCCTTGTGCGTTACGCGGACCAGACCCCGATCGGCAAGTACCTTTCGGTGAACGTTTCAAAAGCAGGTGCAAGTACCGTGGTCAGAGACCGCTGGGATCATTGGGTATTCAGCGTCTCGGCGAACGGATATCTGAACGGGCAGTCGTTAACGAGCCAGAACTCGTGGTCAGGAAGAGTGTCGGCAAGCAGAACCACTGCCCAGTCAAAATTCCTGTTCACGGCAGGTACTGGCTACAGTGAAAGCCATTACATAGCGAGCAGTCAGGACGTGATCGCGATTTCCCGGAATCAGGATTTGCAGGCGATGGGCGCGCTGAGCCTTGGAGGCCATTGGTCGGCGGGAGGAATTGTTTCGTCGTCTTCTTCGACGTACGATAATGAAAAAGCGGCCATCTCTCTATCGCCAGAGATAGAATACGACATATTCCCCTATTCGCAATCTACCATGAGGCAGCTTCGCTTCAGGTATGAGCTGGGATACGATTATTACAGATATTACGCCCAGACTATTTTCAATAAGTTCTCAGATCACCTGACAAGCCAGGGCTTGTCCGTAATCCTGAATCTCACGCAGCCGTGGGGCTCGATAAACGCGTCGCTGAACGGCGCCAACTACTTCTACAACTTCGCGAAGAACCATCTCCAGTTCTATACGCAGCTGTCGCTTTCACTTTCTCAGGGATTGTCTCTCAATCTTTCAGGAGCGGTGTCGATGATACACGATCAGCTGTCGCTGCCACAGTCAGGAGCCACGACTGACCAGATCCTATTGCAGCAGACGGAGCTTGCGACGCAGTATTCGTACTGGACCGCGTTCGGCGTGAGCTATACGTTTGGGTCAATATATAATGACGTGGTGAATCCGAGGCTTTGGTAGGATCACTCAATAACTAACCCCGTTCCAACGAGCGGGGCTGATGAACTCGATCAAAATTAGATTCAACAACAGCGCGGCCCTTCGCTGTGGTCGGAGAAAACACCTCTGAGGAAATCCCTGAGTGCGCGCGCAAATCGCGTTAGCGCCGATGTCAGGGAATGGGCTTTCATCTCGCCTCTACCTTCACCCCTTCAATCATCTCGATGAAATCGTCGAAAAGGTAATCGCTGTCGTGCGGACCGGGCGACGCTTCGGGGTGGTACTGAACACAGAAGAGCGGAAGACTCTTGTGTCTGAATCCTTCCAGGATGTTGTCATTCAAATCTATGTGTGTTACTTCGTAATCCGACGGAAGACTTTCTGGATCTACGGCAAAGCCGTGGTTATGTGAAGTGACCTCAACAGTCTCTTTGGCGAGGTGTTTTACCGGATGGTTCGCCCCGCGGTGACCGAACTTCATCTTAAATGTTTTGGCGCCCGCCGCCAGTGCGAGGAGCTGGTGACCGAGGCAAATCCCAAATATGGGTTTCTTTCCTATCAACTTCCTCAGGTTTTCGACGGCATAGTCGACGGCCGCCGGGTCGCCTGGTCCGTTCGAGAGAAATATGCCGTCCGGGTTCATCTTGAGAACCTCTTCCGCTGAAAAGCTCGCCGGGACAACCGTCACGTCGCATCCGCGATCATAAAGCTTGCGGAGTATGTTAGTCTTAATGCCGAAATCGTACGCGACGACCTTATACTTGTATCCCGATTTTCCGTTCTGTGAAAACTTATATGGCTCTTTCGTCGTCACTACCTTCGCGAGGTCGAGGCCCGACATCGAAGGGAAAGCCTTCGCCTTCTTTATGAGCGATGCGTCGTCTAGATCGGTCGTCGAAATCACGCCGTTCATCGCGCCGACTTCGCGTATTATCTTGGTAAGTTTCCTTGTGTCGATCGCTTCTATTCCGACGATGCCGTTCCGCTTCAGGTAGTCGCCGAGACTTTCGGTCGCCCTGAAGTTGCTGTAGAATTTGCTGTACTCTCTTACGATGAAACCGGCGACCTGCGGCTTAGATGACTCGACGTCCTCGGGATTGATACCATAATTGCCGATATGCGGATACGTCATCGTTACAATCTGTCCGCAATATGATGGATCGGTCAGGACTTCCTGGTAACCTATCATGCTTGTATTGAAAACAACCTCACCGGCCGTTTCGCCTTCCGCTCCAAAAGATTCACCGGTAAAAATTGTTCCGTTTGCGAGTGCCAATTTTGCTTTCAAATCTGCTCCAAGTTCTTTCGTCTCAATTTAACAATGCGGGCACTCCGTTTCAATTACGTGGAGGAGCTTCGTCTATTGCGGGATAATTAATAAAATGTTGTGAGGGAACCGCGTGATTTTACCATGCAAACACGTGTTGGCTCTTTCAGATTTAAACCTCGAATTTGTGACACGCCATCCTTTCTTGATTCTATGTGCAATTTGTGGCAATTTTGACATGCGAATTCATCGCTATGAACAATCGCGAGAAAAAATCGAGGAGCTTGAAATGAAGAAGATCGAGGCTATCATCCGTCCGTTCAAGATAGATGATGTACGAGAGGCGCTGATAGAAATTGGTATAAAAGGAATGACGATCACCGAAGTCAAAGGCTACGGCCGTCAGAAGGGGCATACGGAAATGTACCGCGGGTCAGAGTACCAGATCGATTTCCTCCCGAAGATGAAAATCGAAATTATTTCACCGGACGATCAGGTGGATAAGATAGTTGGGACGATCATTAAGAGCGCCAAGACTGGGCAGGTGGGTGACGGAAAGATATTCATTTATCCTGTTGAAGAGGTAATCCGTGTGCGGACAGAGGAGAGCGGGGAAGCAGCCCTGTAATGGTAAATTACAAGTTCCAAACACCAAGCTCCAACCAATTCCTTATCGGTCAATTATCAACGTCCAAGATTCTTTGCGCTTGATGATTATCCGGTTGGAATTTGCCTTTTGTTTGAAAATTGTAAGTTGTGATTTGGAGCTTTGTTAGAGGTGACACCAAATAACAAAGGGGCGGCCATATTTCGAGCAGGCTATGTTGCTCTCGTCGGTGAACCGAACGTCGGCAAGTCGACTCTCCTTAACGCGATACTCGGACAGAAACTGTCCATCGTAACTCCTAAGCCGCAGACGACGCGGCACAAGATCGCGGGAATACTGACCGGAGAAAATCATCAGGTGGTCTTTCTCGATACACCGGGACTCATCAAGCCGAAATACACATTGCAGGAAGTCATGATGCAGTTTGCCGGCGATGCGATAGAAGAAGCCGACATCGTGATGTTCCTGACCGATGCGAGCGACCGCGGCGCGGTCAGCTCGGTAAAGAACTCACCCGAGATCGCGAAGCTCTTCAAGGCGAAGGAGAAAAAGCCGGTCTTCATGGTAATCAATAAGATGGATCTCATAAAGAAGTCGGAGGTGTTGCCGCTGATACAGGCCTTCAGCGAATCTTATCCTTTCGACGAAGTAATTCCGGTCTCGGCACTGAAGGAGGAGAACCTCGACGATCTGAAGAAGACCATCGTGAAATATCTGCCGGAAGGGAATGCCTATTATCCGGAAGATTACGTAAGCGACAGGGACGAGCGGTTCTTCGTGAGCGAGCTTATACGCGAAGAAATATTCAAGGTATTCAAAGAAGAAGTGCCTTACGCCACGACGGTCGAAATTGAGGAATTCAGGGAAAGTGATTCCGAACGGAAAACATTTATACGCGCGGTCGTCTATGTCGAGCGTGATTCGCAGAAGGGAATAATCATCGGAAAGGGAGGCGCCGCTCTCAAGCAAATCGGTCAGAACGCGAGAAGGCAAATTGAAGAGCTTATCGGGCACGAGGTGTTTCTGGAATTGTTCGTCAAGGTCGAAAGGGAATGGCGGGATGACAGGGGGAAGATTAAGAGACTGGGATATAGATAGTAAGAAGTAAGTGGCGGGGAGCTGGGAATTCCGAGAGTCAGGTGGATGGGTCTTTGATAATTTCGATTCGCAACCCGGTGACTTCACCGCGGAATTTCAGCAGCATCCTCGGACTACGAAATGTTTAACCGAGGCTCCTTGCATTAAGAAACCCGCAGTTGTTATTATGATTCCAGAAAAGAGGAGTATTAAATGGCAGAGATCCAACCTTTCAAGGCAATTCATTACAACACCGAAGTAGTCAAGAATCTTTCCAAAGTCGTCGCGCCCCTTACGACGTAATAAACAAAGAGCAGCAAAAAGAACTGTTCGACAGGGATCCGAACAATATCATAAAGCTCGACCTTAACCCTTCCGCCGATCCGTATCCGGAGG
Organism: Bacteroidota bacterium; assembly: GCA_021796055.1. The sequence goes on along the minus strand of JAJYOS010000096.1, from coordinate 7,264 downwards.
CCGCGAAGGAATTGCAGCGCATGTTGAAGGAGAAGGCGCTCGTCGTCGACAGTGAGCCAGCAGTTTACCCTTGCATGCAAACGTTTCAAACTCAGGACGACAAAAAGGTTACCCGTCGTGGATTCATCTCTTGGATAAAACTCGAGCCGTTCGAAGCGGGCGTGGTTCTCCCGCATGAGCACACTCTCTCCGGTCCGAAGATGGACAGGCTGAAACTCATGACGGCGACAAAGGCGTCATTCAGCCAGATATTCAGTCTTTACGGCGATCCCGGCAAGAAGCTGGAAAAAGAATATGACAAGCTCGTGAAGACAAAGCCGTTTCTGGAGGCGGACCAGGACGGGGTGAACAACAGAATTTATCGCATCACCGACGCCGCGACGCTGAAGCTGTTCCATGATCTGTTTAAGAACATGCCGGTCTATATCGCAGACGGTCACCACAGGTACGAGACTGCGCTCGAGTACCAGAAGCAGATGAAGGCGAAGAACTCGAAGCACACTGGCAAGGAAGCTTATAATTATATAATGATGTACTTCACCAACATATTCGACTCCGGGCTCGTCGTTTACCCGACTCACAGGATACTTCACAGCATTGCCGGCTTCGACGCGAATAAGATGATGAGCGCTGTCAAGACAAACTTCGAATTCACTGCAAAGCCCGATATAGGCTCGCTTGCATCATCGCTGTTGTCGGCGGGCGAGCACGCCTACGGCTTGATACTCCCTGAGAAAAAGTACTTTCTAATGAAGCTTAAGTCAGGCTCTGATGTGCTCGCAATCGTCAAGGAGAACGTCCCGGCGCCTGTTAAGAGGCTGGATGTCACGCTGCTGCACGACTTCGTACTGACGCAGACACTCGGCATTTCAAAAGAGGCCCAGGAGAAGAAGCTGAATATCAATTATACCATCGACATGCACGAGGTTGATGCCGCGGTGCAGGCCGGGAAGGGACAGCTCGGCTTCATACTCAACTCGACGAAGGTAGAACAGGTGAAGGAAGTTGCCGACGCGAAGGCGGTCATGCCGCAGAAGTCGACGTATTTTTATCCGAAGCTCCTTTCGGGTCTGCTCCTCAGTGGGCTGGAGTAACATTCGAGGAGCCTCAAGGTTGCATTTCTGCGATTCCACAACAACCATGAAGCAAGCTGGGAATCGGGCCCGAACAGGCCGCTCCTAAAGGAGATGGCAATTTTTCTTGGGTGACCTGAACTACAAACAGAAGGCTCCTGCCGGTGCTGATTTGAATCAGTGAGCCGGGTGTTTCGGGAAAACGCCGTTCGCTCGGAAATTGCCGGAGCGATGGCGGAGTCCCAGTGTATAAACGGCCTGTTTATAGAAACACCTGTCGGTACTGATGAGAGCCGCATCGGGGCGGCCTGTCGCAACTTGAACCGTCCATTGTAGAAGGTTAGTAATTCTTCTACCTAACCACGACGTTCAGGTCTTCGAACGGTTTTCCCTGATAGATACAACCGTATGCCTTGCTGTAATCATATTCCAGATCGATATGATCGAGCAAGAACCTGGCGACTGGAGCATTGGGGTTGAGCCACTTGAAGAATACGAGGCACTTCGCGAGGCCGTCGAGTCGCAGTCCCCAACCGAAAGTTGAATAACTAGTCTGGCTGGCGTCTGTGATCGCGCCTGCACGTAAGTAGAGGAACTCACACAGACCGATCTGCCCGCCTTTGCGGATGCCGACCGACTGACTTCCTCTGTCCAAAACTAAATTTCGCCAGATGCCGAAGCTGCCAAGTCCTTTCTGATAACTCGTTGGATGGTTCCATGTGGTGTCTGTGCCGTAGATCGAAGCGACGATTGAGTCCTCATGGAATGGATGGTCGTCTGCCTGCTCGGACCAGACGAAAGAAATCCATTCCAGACGTTCCCCGTCAACCATCGACTTGATCCCGAAATCGACCCCCCAGCCGAGATCGGCTTCTGTCGGCAGTGGAATCCACGGAGGATAAACGTACCGGCCGAAGTTTCTCATCACGTATCCGAAGTTTATTGCGACTGAAGGAACCAAACCATTGATGTTACCCTGCCTTTCATCGTCTCCGAGAATTAGTTTGGACAATGGCACCTGAACTATCGCGCCGAGATCTTGCGCCGGTTGGTTGACGGGGAGATATGAATTTGAAGTATTAATAAACTTCAAGGAATAACCTACTCCCACTCGGGCGAAATAGTCCATACCCAGTCCAAGCGTGAAGCTGTTGGATACGTCCGTCTCCGGTCCAGAGCCGGGGAGAATAATAGAGCTGAATGAAAAATTGAGATTTGAATATCCGATCCCCACGCTCGCTTTGAACGGGTTGCCGGAATCGATGAACCGAAGTGGGAATCCCACGTTCGCGGCCAACACGTACAACGACTCATCTCTGTACGGGATGCCATACGCGAAGGCGTATGACCTGTTCGTCCACAAAGCACTCGTGGCATTGAACGTATTCTCAAGTGAGAACATACCGAGCTGCGCGGGATTGCCTACAGTAGCTAGGGCGTTTCCCGACGCGATAGCTGCTGTTGTGCCACCTATGCCCAGTGATTGGGGAGAGACGACAAAATTCAGGAACGGGGCGGCCTGTGCAAATATTTCCCTCGCCGGACCGAGAATTGCTAATGACGCGAGAGCAATCTTCACGGCTTTCATATCGGCCACCTTTCCGTGTTGGTGTCAGAATGTACTTGTAGCTAATGCCGTGTCAGTAGGTCTGAGTGCTCCCTTTCTCCCGTGATGTCTTATGTTGTGTCCTGCCAGCTGTCCCAACGTATTGGGATCGCGGAGGTTTTGTTAATGTTAGTTTAAGGTATGTTAGTGTCAAGGCACGGGTGCGTCCACATTAAAACGTGTCGATGTATTTGCGAGTCTTCGATGAAATAGGCCGAAACTTCCGTGACCGTTCGTGGTCGCAGGAGGGCCCGTGAGCTCACCGGAGGGTTGCGGATGGCTAGTTTTATGTCATTTGGCAGAGGATCGAGAATGGCTTGCGCGCACTTTGCCCAAGGAAATGTGGTAATTATCTCCCTTAAGTTGGTTATCTTGTTACGTATGAGAGTGTCGCCCGATAAGCTGGCTGAGTTCAGGGCGGAGGTGCCGCTGGCAGATCTCACCACGATTCACCTGGGAGGAAACGCGCAGTATTTCATCATTTGCAGGACGCTTGATGAAATTACCTCCGCGGTGAATTTCTTCCAGACTACGGGCTTTTCTCTCGTTGTTCTTGGCGGCGGCAGCAACATGGTCTTTCCGGACAATGGTTTCCGCGGACTCGTGCTGAAGGTCGATTTGAGAGGTGTTCGCTTCGAAGACGCCGGCGATTCCACGATCGCTACGGCAGCCGCGGGCGAAACCTGGGACGATCTGGTCAGATCATCCGTTGAAAAAGGTCTTGCCGGTATCGAATGCCTGTCAGGCATTCCCGGTTCGGTCGGCGCGACTCCGATACAGAACGTCGGAGCGTACGGCCAGGAAGTGAAAGACACAATCGTATCGGTCAAAGCGCTTGACAGGAAGTCGCTTGAACTGGTCGAGTTCAGTGCTGCCGATTGCCGATTCGGCTACCGTCGAAGCAGGTTCAAGGTGGAAGACAGAAACCGCTTCGTTGTCGTGGAAGTCAGTTACAAGCTGACCCGCGGCGGTGAGCCGTCATTGAAATATGCCGAACTCAAATCTTACATTGAGTCAAACAAGGAGTCCCGCGGCATTGAGAACGCGGAACGGAAGCTCTTTTCGGTAAGAGAAGCCGTTATTGCCCTGCGCAGGAAAAAATCCATGGTGATCGACCCGAAAGATCCAAACTCTCGTTCGGTAGGTTCGTTTTTCGTCAACCCTGTATTGGGCGAGCCCGAACATGAGAAGTTTCTTGAACGGGTCAGGCTACACGGACTTGGGCCGGCGCCCTCGTTCAGGAGTGCGGAGGGAATAAAAGTACCCGCTGCCTGGCTGGTTGAAAATACCGGCTTTCATAAAGGGCATCGGGCAGGCGGTGTCGGAATATCAGCCAATCATGCGCTTGCGTTCGTGAATTATTCCGGAACAACAGAAGAGCTCCTTAAACTCGCTTCAGAGATCGAGAAAAGGGTCCTCGATAGATTCGGGATCAAACTTGAACGGGAAGCGGTTATAGTTGAGTGACGTGGCGGCTCGTGCCCGTCCGTCTTTCGGCGCGCAAAAAATATATCACTAAGCAAGCAAGGAAATGGTGAAGGTAATTTGTTAAAGAATATACTAAGAAAAATTTTCGGTCGCCCGGAAGCGAAGCCGGAAGTCAAGAAAACTGAAGAGAAGGGCCAGAAGCAAGGCCCCAACAGAGGGCAGCAACAAAGAGGCCAGGAACAACGACGGTATGATCAGCGTCAGCAAGGCGGCCGGAGAAACGAACAATCAAGCCGACCTGGACAGGGACGGAATCAGAGGCCGGACGACGCGCAGAGATTCGAGAAAGGTCCCAGGCCTGAAAGAGGACAGCGACCTAAGCCAGGAGAAAATTCCGGTAATCGGCAGCGCCAGGAGAGAAGACCTGGTTCCGGAGCTCCGCAGGGACAGGGGAGAACACAGAGGCCGGACAGAGGGCAACGCCCGGAGAACCGGCAGAGGCAGGAACGGAAACCGCGCACGGATAGCGAACGTACCGCAGAGAAGCCAAAGGAAGCACTCGTACAAGACACCTCCTGGGACATTTCGCAATACGTCGTCCCGCCCGTTCCCGACAAGAACCGGTTTCATGATTTTGACATCCGACCCGAAGTCATGCACGCTATTTATGACCTTGGCTTCCAGTACTGCACGCCAATACAGGCAGGAATTCTTCCAAAAGCGCTCGAGGGCCTCGATTCCGCCGGACGCGCGCAGACCGGTACTGGAAAAACGGCAGCTTTTCTCATCGCGATCATAACGAGGCTTCTCAACAATCCCCTAAAGGAGCCGCAGAGGAAATCTCCTCGTGCCCTCATCCTCGCTCCGACGAGGGAACTTGCCATGCAGATCAAGAAGGATGCGGACGCGTTTTTAAAATACACAAATCTGAAAGTCCTCGCGGTGCTTGGTGGAATGGAATATCGCGAGCAGAAGGAAGTTCTGGCTGAAGGAGATGTCGATATCGTTGTTGCGACTCCGGGTAGGTTGCTGGACTTCAAGAAACAGGGGAACATTCATCTGGACAAGATCGAGATCCTTGTGATAGACGAAGCCGACCGAATGCTCGACATGGGCTTCATCCCCGACGTGCGCAGGATAATTGAGAGCACGCCTCCAAAGACGCAAAGACAAACGATGCTCTTCAGCGCCACGCTCACTCCTGAGGTCAACCGGCTGGCCTCCAAATGGACTACCGAACCGAACATCGTCGAGATCGAACCCGAACGTGTCGTCGTTAAAACAATCAAGCAGGTCTTCTATCTCACTACCGACATAGAGAAATTCAAGATCCTATACAATCTTATCACGAAGCGCGGTTTAGACAGAGTAATAGTGTTCGCCAACCGCAAAGACACGGCCCGTGACCTCAAAGACCATCTTTCATCCCACGGAATCAACTGCTCATTGCTCTCGGGAGACGTGGAACAGCTGCGACGGGTCAAACGCCTCGAGAGTTTTAGGTCCGGCGGCATTAATGTGCTCGTAGCAACCGACGTGGCCGCGCGAGGTCTTCACGTTGAAGGGATAAGTCACGTCGTCAACTTCACTCTTCCTGAGAACCCTGAAGATTACGTCCACAGAATAGGTAGGACGGGCAGAGCTGGGGCGGAGGGGACGTCGATAAGTTTCGCGACCGAGACAGATGCGTATTCTCTTCCCGCGATAAAGGAATATCTCGGTGAAGATATCCCTTCGACCTATCCGGAAGACGATCTTCTCACGCCACTTCCTGAACCTAAGTTTCCTCTTCCTCAGAAGTCACGCCAGAGGCGAAGATATCCGAGAAACGGAGGTCATGGCTCGCACGGCCATGGCGGAGGGCATCAGGAAAGAAGGCCGAACCAGGGTCAGTAGTCTCTTAAAGGCCGGACGAGAGTCCGGCCTTTTTCCAACTCCCGCCTGATCTTTCGGATCCGCCCGCTCCGCACGTTGTTATGAATTAAACGACGGGATCGTTAAAATATTTCAATGAAACTTTCCCCGATTTACCGAGGTGGGGTTTGAACTTGTAGGATTTTTTAAGTTTGCATGAGATTGAAAGCACAATTCTTTCCGTTAGTAATTCCGCTGACGCGAAATTCTACCATCTCGCTATTCCGGCGGATGGGCCATTTGGCAAAACAGTTCATCATTATGACATTGTACCATAATGGAGCTTCACTTAGACGAAGTCTCTTTGTGGTTGAGGAAGAACATTTGAAACAAAACCCAGGAGGAGAAATGCACCGGATTCCCCGATCCAGTGGAGGTTATGCCTTGAATCCCGAAAGGCAATTCCGTCTTCGCGAGATTTTTGCAGTGTCAGTTCTATTGATGTTGCTGACTGCCTTATTGCCGGTGCCTGGCGCTCGCGCGGCTGTGAAAGAGTCGGCGAGCCATGAAACCGTATTGCGATCCACTTTAGAGAACGGGCTCCGGGTGATAATCGTAAGAAACACTCTCGCTCCCGTCGTGACCACGGAGATAAATTACCTGGTCGGTTCTGACGAAGCCCCCGCGGGATTCCCCGGAACGGCACACGCCATGGAACATATGATGTTCCGCGGAAGCCCGGGCCTCTCCGCAAACCAGCTCGCGGATGTGACTGCGGCGATGGGCGGCGACTTCGACGCTGACACGCAGCAGATGGTCACTCAGTTCTTCTTTACCATTCCGGCCGAAGACCTTGACGTGGCGCTCCACATCGAATCGATTAGGATGAGAAGCGTTTTGTGCACCGACAGCCTGTGGGACAAAGAGCGGGGAGCGATCGAGCAGGAAGTGGCCTCGGATCTTTCCAATCCGGAGTACGTGTTCTACACGAAACTTCTATCCGCCATGTTCAAAGGAACGCCGTACGCTCACGACGCGCTCGGCACACGCCCTTCCTTCAACAAGACGAGCGGAACCATGCTCCATGATTTTCACAATACTTGGTACGCTCCGAACAACGCTATCCTCATAATCGTAGGAGATGTTGTCCCTGAGAAAGCGCTCGCGGAAGTGAAGAAACTCTTTGGGCCAATTCCTTCTCGTTCCCTTCCGAAGAGACCGGATTTCGTTTTTAATCCGGTTAAAACCGACACCATGCATCTGCAAACAGATCTTCCGTATGGTCTCGCCGTCATCTCTTACA
>JAJYOS010000628.1 GCA_021796055.1 Bacteroidota bacterium | reverse complement strand
TTCGACCCTGAGGATATGGAAATACGAGGACCGGATATCAAATGCGAATAAGAATTCCGGGTCTTCTGGATCGCTGTCATACGTGCGTACGCTTGGCGCTTCTCGGCTGCTCAACGAATTTCAGCTTTTGCTTTTTCCCGCGAGGCCCTGTCCACTCGTACCTGGGAGCATGCGACTCGTTTTATGAGTCATTGACCGGTCTTTGGCGATTCCTTACTTTAGGTCACATAACAAAGGGCTGTTGATGAAAATTCTTTTTGTCTACCCAAGCTATCCGGACACTTTCTGGAGTTTTCGGCACGCTTTGAAATTCATCTCCAAGAAAGCTGCATTCCCGCCGCTCGGGCTTCTCACCGTGGCTGCAATGGTGCCCGATAAATGGGAGAAGAAGCTGGTCGATCTTAACGTGCGTTCTCTTGACGATGATGATATCGGGTGGGCCGACTACGTCTTCATCAGCGCGATGACCGTTCAGAGAGAATCCGCGAGAGCTGTGGTAGATCGTTGTAGACAGCTGGGCAAGAAGATTGTGGCCGGGGGACCGCTGTTCACCGCCTATTACGATGAGTTCGATGATGTCGATCATCTGGTACTGAACGAGGCTGAGATCACGCTTCAGCCTTTTCTTGAAGACCTCGCCAATGATTCCGCGAAACACATCTACAGATCGACGGAGTGGGCTGATATTACCGGAACGCCTTCGCCAAAATGGGAGCTGATTGACTTCAAGCAGTATGCATCGATGAATTTGCAATACTCGCGTGGCTGTCCCTACGATTGCGAGTTCTGCGATATAACTGTGCTTTATGGCCGGGTTCCAAGGACGAAAAGAAAGGAACAGGTTATTGCCGAACTGGACAGCCTTCTGGCGCATGGCTGGAAGGGGAGCGTTTTCTTCGTGGACGATAACTTTATAGGAAATAAGAATAAGCTCAAGAAAGAGATCCTCCCCGCGATTATCGAATGGATGGACGAACACCGGCATCCGTTCTATTTCAATACTGAAGTATCACTGAACTCGGCGGATGACGAGGAACTAATGTCACTGATGGTGAAGGCCGGTTTCAACGCTGTCTTTGTCGGGATCGAATCGCCCAATGAAGAGAGCCTGCAGGAATGCAAGAAGATTCCGAACAGGAGAAGGGATCTTGCGGCGAGCGTCAGGAAGATTCAGGAGTTCGGAATGCAAGTGCAGGGAGGCTTCATCGTGGGCTTTGACGTCGATCCGGCCTCGATATTTGACAGGCTGGTTTCCTTCATCCAGGAGACGGGCATCGTGACGGCCATGGTGGGGCTTCTGAATGCACCGCGTGGTACCAAGTTATACAAGAGACTTATGTCGGAGGGAAGACTCCTGCATGCGTTCTCGGGGAACAACACTGACCTTTCCATAAATTTTGTGCCCAAGATGGACCGTGATACTTTGATCAGCGGATACAAGGAAATCATAGGACGGATCTATTCGCCAAACGAATACTACGAACGCGTTAAAAACTTCATGAGGAATTTCAAGCCTCAGCAGGCAAAGGTGTTCCGCGTGAATTTTGACGACATGAAGGCGCTAATCAAATCCGCGCTTGTCCTCGGCGTCATCGCGAAAGAACGCGTGTACTATTGGCGACTATTCTTCTGGTCGCTATTCACGCGACCGAGGTTGTTTCCTCTCGCCATAACATTCGCTATATACGGCTTTCATTTCAGGAAAGTCTTTGAAGACCAGGTGATGGCTATAAGGTAGGTCTGATTTTATAAAGTACGGCGCGGCCTTGTTGTAATCAGGCCGCGCGTGCTGTTTAATCCTGCGCGAATTCAGTTCACCCCTTTTGAGTTGAGAAAAGCGCTGTATCTCTTGTCGCTTTGCTGGATGTGGTTCTTGAGCCAATCCTTCAGGAAGGTCATCACTTCGACGGTTATTGTCGTTTGGCCACTCTCGTATCTTGTCTTGAGATCCATTACCTGTTTCGTAAGATCGTCGTGCTCTTTCTTGTGGCGGTCAGATTCGGCGTAACCGTACTTCGCGAACAAGCGCTCTTCCGTACCGAAGTGATAAACGGTGTAGTCGGTGAGGTCCTTGAGAACCTTCCCTATCACATCCCTTCCTTTTCCCAATCTCATTGAGTCGTGAAGAAGATTGATGAGGTCGATCAGTTTCTTGTGCTGGTGGTCGATTTCTGTGATATTGACGCTCAGGTCGGGAGACCATTGGAAAAGGGACATATACTTTCTCCGGGGTTGAATGTTCCAGTATTAAGTAAGTGAATTATTTCAAGCCTTTAGAGTTTAGAAAGCTTCCGTATTGCTTATCGGAAAAAAGTATATGATTCTTTAACCAATCCGTAAGAAAATCGAGAATTTCTTTCGCCTCCACACCTGCTCCCGAATCAAACCTGGTCCTAAGGTCGAGAACCCTCCAGGAGAGGGCGTCGTGTTCCTTTCTGTGATTTTCCACCCGAGGGTATCCGTACTGAACGAGGAGTCTTTCTTCAGTCTCAAAATGATAGGCCGTGTAATCAAGCAGCTCGTCCAGGATAACCCTTATCGTCTCGATACGGTCTCCCGATTTCATGGAGTTGTCGAGAGTATTAATCATTTCGACAAGCTTCTTGTGCTGTTCGTCGAGTTGGCCGACGTTCACGCTGTATTCCTGGTTCCATTGAAACAACGGCATGTGCTTTCTCCTGGATAAGATGGGCTGCTATGTGAAATGACTGTACCGCGTCTGCACATCCGGGATCAGGCGCTGGCGCTTTCTCTGTTGAGTTTATGATAATAAAAACAGCCACGGGATCAAAAAAAGAATCGAGCTATGGCTG
>JAJYOS010000627.1 GCA_021796055.1 Bacteroidota bacterium | reverse complement strand
GCCCCAGGCGTTCGCGGCTGCTGTGCCGCTCGTAGTGACACCGCTGCCTCGTGTTAGCCCCGTGCTGTTAGTTATCCCCGTCGCCACAACCGAAGCGGTCAAGCCGTCAATGCCATAGTTAGTCTGTCCTGTAACCTCCCATGCGACGAGTGTCGTCTGTCCCCTTGCACCCGCTGTGACAAGCGTTGCCAGAATCATTGCAATTAAATACCTCACGGCCTTCTCCTTCTTCCGATGTTTTAACAGAAGTTCGGAGGTACGTTTGCGTTTGCCGGGAGGAGCTACTCAAGATAAAGACGATTCATCGGGCATCGTACCGCGACTTGAGTCCGCAAACATGCCGCCATCTTTAACCTTGATATTTATTATCTATAGAACGTCTATCGCGCGATGTTAGCCGGAGTCCGCAGCGAAGAAGGAACGGCAGCCGCGGAAACGAGTCTGAAATATCCGGTCTCAGGCACATCCCGGATACATACCGCGCATCTCTTCGGCTTGCCGAAATTCGGGTCGTGGATCACCCCTGTTTGCCCCCAGGCGGTCAATGAAAAGAATAGAAAGTAAAACGAAGCCGTAAACACCCGCATTTTTCCCTCCGATTTATGCCAAAACGCCAGGAAGGCGGAGGGGTCTGTTACGAATTGACGGACTCAGGATGAGAGGATTTGCCCGGTGTGGTGCTGCTGCAGCGGTCGTAAACACGCCCGCCATCATGGCACGCTCGCCCAACGCAACAAATTTGCTGAATGCCGGGAATATTGTCAAGTGCCCGGGGGGAAAAACTTACGACGCCTGTTTATGGACCATCGCCAGTGGTTATATTACGTGGCGAGAGGCTGGACTCAGTGTTAGAATTGCTGGCGGCTCCCTGCGTCGGGACGGGATTAAGTGGCCCCACACCTCCGCGGCTTTTGTCTACTATACGGCACTGAGCTTGTGCCTCCCTATTCAGTCATACATTTTGCGAGCATAACTATGGCACTCGATCAGATTCTTCACGACCGGATGAACGAAATCCTTGCCGATGCCGAGAAATCATTGTGCGGCGCCCGGCTGACTCACTATGAAAAAGCAGGTGAAGAACATAACCGTCAGAAGCTGAAAGCCCTCTGCACATTGACGGTGCGGGCCATTTCCGAAAAGAACCTCGGCCCTATGCTGGCACACGCGGAGGAAATCGCACGGGAAAGATTCGAAGCTGGTTTCGACCTGTCGGAGGTTCAAACTGCATTCAACGTCCTCGAAGAGGCGCTGTGGAAATTCATCATCAAAAACCTTCCCCCTGTCGAGTTCGGAGACGCGATCGGGCTCGTGAGTACGGTTCTCGGTGCGGGCAAAGACATCCTCGCCACAACATACGTTGCGCTTGCCAGCAAGGCGAAAGTCCCCTCTCTGGACCTGCGGTCGTTATTTGTGGGCACCTATTGACAGGCTTCGAATCACCTGATCCCTGGAGATGTCATAAGCACACAACCGACAATTTTGAGAAGGCTTCAAAAGGGAAGTAGCTTTTTGCGACCGGTCGGTTCACTGGCGTCGCTCGTGCATTCAACTTAGATTGACTGCCGGCAGATTCCGGGAGGCCGCCTCAATCTGCTCCTCATAATTTGATATTGAACCGTTAACATGGCATTTTCTATGGAATTGAATATAAACAATGAGTGATCCAGCTGCCGCTTACCAACCAAGTTCGAATTCAAACTCTCAGCGGAAACACAAGGCCGCGAGCACGCGGCTACTAAGTCGTGCACTGAACCTGATCGCGGCTCACCCCAACCGCGCAATCATCGGGATAACAATTCTGGTCATCGCGGTGATGGTAGGAGGTTCCTTCCTGGAAACAAGAGAGCTCGAACAGAGGTTGACAACGACCGTCTTCAGGACCAATGCGGTCACAGCCTACTCCACCGCGTCTCATATCAAAGACTATCTTGAAAGCAGAGCCGAAGACCTCCGGCAACTCTCGGGAGAATTGAACGGGAATAAGTCTCTCGTTAACAGGATTCAGGATATCGATTCCTTCTCGCGGTTCATGAACAAGCAGCATGTGGCAGCGGTGCTCCTCTTCTCGCCCTCAGGCATTGTGAAGTACTCGACGGCAAAGAAGTTCGCGGGTATGAATTATTCCAAGACGCACTTTTGGAACTACATTGAGAATGAAACTGTCGGCGAAGTCACGCAATTGAAACCGGCAACCTCCCGAGAGAATATCCTCCCGACCTTTAAACCGTACTCCGGCGGGGCCGATACCACGAATCTAATCATAGTCGGACTGCCCATCGTGTCGGAAACTCCGGCAGGTGAAATGAAGCTGGAGGGAGCAGTAGCTCTTCTCATAGATCAGTTCGGCGTAATTCCTCCGCCAATTGGAACACTACCGGGAGTTCACGATACGACATCGAAGATCGGAATCGGATTCTTCACGCGATCAGGGTATCCATTCATACATTTGTGGTCTAATGTTCCGAGTTGGAACACTGTAAGTGTATCCAATTTGCAGGCAGGCGGAAGAGAGTCGTGTCAATCATGCCATCGAGAAGGAGAAATATCCACTATATTAGGCGGGTCGTATCAACTCGGGACAGGGTTCGTCAAGCCGAATTCGCCCGGACCTACAAATGGAGAATTCCTGTGGACATCCGCGAAGGTGACTTCTTCCAGCTTAGTCTTGCAGGACAGCATCTGGTACGTCGTCGTGAGCGTGGACAAGGCTCCGGTAGCGGCGTCGATCGACTCATTCATCAGGGAGTCAGCTGCCCTGACGATTGCGATCATCATACTCCTCGTCCTAATTCTAAGCCTCGGATTCTACGCGCACCGACAACGG